>JAICEV010000105.1 GCA_025923975.1 Propionibacteriaceae bacterium | reverse complement strand
GGAGATGCTGAAGGTCGCCGACGGTCGGAACATCTGGCTGGTGGGTGGCGGTGAGCTGGTCGGCCAGTTCCATGATCAGGACCTGCTGGACGAGGTGATCATCGGCATGGCATCGGTGACACTCGGCTCGGGGGCCCAGTTGCTGCCGCGGCGCATCGTGACACCGCCCCTGCAGCTTCTTGACGTCACTCAATACGGAGCGGATTTCGTGATGCTGCGGTATGCCGTACGCAGGCCTACCGAAACCTGAGTAGACGCATGCTGTTGGCCACCACGAAGACCGAGCTGAGGGCCATTGCTGCCGCGGCAATCATCGGATTCAGCAGGCCTACCGCGGCCAGCGGAATTGCCACGATGTTGTAGGCGAACGCCCACCACAGGTTGCCATAGATGGTTCGCAGCGTCGCCCGGGCAAGCCGGATGGCGTCAGCCGCTACCCGTAGGTCTCCGCTGATCAGCGTCAGATCGCTGGCATGGATCGCCGCATCCGTGCCGGTGCCGAGAGCGATACCAAGATCAGACTGTGCGAGCGCAGCGGCGTCGTTGACGCCGTCACCGACCATGGCCACCCGATGCCCGGCCTCCTGCAGCCGGACCACCTCGGCGACCTTCTGCTCCGGCCGCACGTCGGCGATCACATCGTCGATGCCGACCTCAGCGGCGACCTGTCGTGCTGCAGCCTCATGATCACCCGTCAACAGAACCGGGCGCAGGTCCAGCCACCGCAGATTGTGTACAGCCTCCGCAGACGTCGGTTTCACCACATCGGCGACCGCGATCACCCCCCGCGCCTGGCCGTCCCATCCGACCATCGCAGCCGTCCGTCCCTGTGTCTGCTCGGCCGCGTACGCCTGACGCAGCTCCTCGGAGATCTGCAGCCCTTCCTCTTCAAGGAGCTCCACCCGCCCCACAACCACTGCACCGTCCTGAGGCTGTCGAAGGGACTTGTCAGCGTCGGTGGTTGCTCCAGCAGCCACCGACGCTGACAACTCGGCGAGGACGCCGAAGCCGGGGCGGTTGTGGAGCTGGCTGAGGGCGGCGAGCGAGCCATGGGTACGCGCGTGGTCAGTGATCGCCTTGGCAATCGGGTGATCTGAGCCGGACTCGGCCGAGCCAGCTGCCGTGAGCACCTCTGCTGTCGAGGCACCGGAGCCGGCGTTGGCGGCAACGACGGCCATGCGGCCTTCGGTGACGGTTCCGGTCTTGTCCAACACGATGGTGTCGATATGCCGAGCCGACTCGAGTACCTCTGGACCCCTGATCAGAATGCCGAGTTGGGCACCCCGTCCGGTGCCAACGAGCAAGGCGGTCGGCGTGGCCAGCCCAAGCGCGCACGGGCAGGCGATGATCAACACCGCCACCGCAGAGGTGAACGCGAATGACAGACCCGAACCCTGGCCAAGCCAGAAACCGAGAGTCGCCACGGCAAGCGCGATAACGATCGGCACGAACACCGCAGAGACCCGATCGGCCAGCCGCTGCACCGCAGCCTTGCCGCTCTGTGCTGCCTCGACCATGCGCACGACCTGTGCGAGCTGGGTGTCAGCGCCTACTCGGGTGGCCTCGACTACGAGCCTGCCGTGGGTGTTGACCGTGGCCCCGACGACAGCGTCGTCTGGCCCGACCTCGACCGGTACCGACTCGCCGGTCACCGTCGAAGCGTCCAGAGCACTATGGCCAGAGACGATCATCCCGTCGGTTGCGACGCGCTCACCCGGACGTACGACGAACTGGTCGCCGACGTGGAGCTGGGAGATATCGACGACCGTTTCGCCGTCCGCCGTGAGCACCGTGACCTCTGAGGGGGCCAGCTCGAGCAATGCGCGCACTGCGGCGCCGGATTGGCGCTTGGCGCGTGCCTCTATGTATCGCCCAAGCAGGATGAACGTGGTGATCCCGACGGCGGCCTCGAGGTAGAGGTTGGCCGTCGGGGCGTGTCTGATCAGCCGAAACTCGAACGGATGGGTGAAGCCGATCTCGCCGGCCGCCCCGAACAGCAGCGCGTACGCCGACCAGCCGAATGCCGTCAGGGTGCCGATCGAGATCAAGGTGTCCATGGTCGCGTTGCCGTGCTGCAGATTGAGCAAGGTAGCGCGGTGAAACGGCCAGGCGCCCCAAATGACGATTACGCACGCCAGAGCGAACGACATCCACTGCCACCACGGGAACTGCCAGGCTGGAACCATTGAGATCACGATCACCGGCAGGCTCAGCGCAGCGCAGATGATCAACCGGCGACGTAGCTGACGCAATTCCAGGTCGGGGTCACGGGGGGTCTCGGCGGGCAGCGTCGCGTGGTAGCCGGTCTTCTCAATGGTCTCGATCAAGGTCTGTGCCGTGGTTCGCTTTCCGGCGTGAACCGTGGCCTTCTCAGTCGCATAGTTGACGGTTGCGTTGACGCCCTCGAGCCGGTTGAGTTTCTTCTCAATCCGCGCGGCGCAGGAAGCGCACGTCATGCCCTGAACGTCAAGCTCGATCGTCTGCACCGCGACATCGACCTGCGTCATCGAGTCGCCTGCACAGTGAAGGGGGCCAGATAGAGTTCGTCTCCCCGGTAGAACTCGACAAACAACCGGTAACTGCCTTGATCGGGCACTGCGCCGAGGAAGTCCAGCCGTGGCCCGGTGCCAGTTGGATTCGAGTGCATTTGCAGGTAGCCCAGATCGGCGGGTCGGATCAGCACGCTGTGGCCCATTTCGCCGTGCGCCGGCTGCAGATCGGTCACCGGCTGACCATGATCAGTAACGGTGATCGCGCTGCCACTGTCTGCGCTGGTGCTGAGCTCGCCGGTGCGCGTCACCGTCAGACCCTTGATCTGAACCTGATCAGCAGTCGGAGGCAGCGGCTCAGGGCGATAGTCGCCGCTGACCGTGAAGTCGGTGGCAAGTGCGATTTCCCGACCGAGCGCCTTCGATTGGAAATGGATGATCACATGCCATGGACCCGGCGTGAGGTTAAGAATTCCCCACCACGATGTGCCCTCGCCCTGCTGCGCGGTGCTGTGCTGGTATCCAGTGAGGTCACGTCGGAAGGCGATCAAATGCATATGCTCGCCTGCATCATGATCGAGCTCCGAGATCACCTGCCCCCCTGGCGCCGTCACGGCAAACTCGACCACCACGTCCCTGCCAGGCCTCTGGGTAGGCTCCACCGCGCGAAGCGTGTAGCCCTCCACCGTGTCCGGTGGCGCAACCATTTCAGACTTGTGCGTCGGCGCTGGCGCCAGCAGCGCCCGTGACTGAGTCCCGGTCGCGTAGGAAATGCCGAAGATGGCGACCAGTAAGGCCAGGAAGGCGACAAGCTTGGCGGGTGCGTTCATGATCAGACGGTGGTTTGGTGCGGCGTGAGCCTAGGCCGCGACGACGCTGTAGCCGGCCTCGTCCACAGCAGCCTCGATGCTCTCGAACGGGATCTCGGCGTCACTGACCACGATCAGCTGCCCACTGCCGAGATCGACCTTGACGTCAGTTACGCCGCTGAGGGCAGAAACCTCCTCCGTAACCGAGCTGATGCAGTGATGGCAATGCATCCCGGAGACGACGTACTCGCGGGTGACAGACATGGACCTTTCCTTTGCTAGCTGGCCGGAGAACGAACTAGGAACGAACTAACCGCGCAATGGCACTCGAGGCTTCTTCGATCTTGCTGTCAGCCTCGGCTCCTCCTTCGGCCGCAGCACGTACCACACAATGGCTGAGGTGTTCATCAAGCAGGCCTAGAGCGACAGACTGAAGAGCGCGCGTCATCGCCGAGACCTGGGTCAGGATATCGATGCAGTACTGCTCCTCCTCGATCATCTTTTGCAGACCACGGGCCTGGCCCTCGATGCGGCGCAGTCGTTTAAGATAGTCGTCCTTGTTGGCGATGTAGCCGTAATGGCTGGCGTGATCAGACATCGACCTTTCCTTTGAGCTCGCGGTACCCCCTCAGGGTATGTGGAGCGTCAAATCGACCCGCCGTGAAGCTCATGTGATGATGTTCGGTCAAAGACCTCGAAATGTTGCAATCCTTTTTCAACAGGTTGCGGATGAACCTGTGGGTAATACGTTCCGACCGGGAAAATCATCGCCCGATTCGATCGACCCATCCGAGTCGTGAGATGGCCCCAAAAGAACTTCCGTCCACGTCACACACAGCCGCATTTTCCCTAGTCAGAGGCCAATAAGCGACGACGGTTGGGTACTGGTCCCCAGACCGGTACCCAAGGTCTACACAGGCGGACCGCGTGTCCCCCACAGGGCTCAATTTGTTGTCCACAAGCCCTGTGGATAACAGGCTGTTCAGACCGTTGCTCGCAGCGTACGGTTTCCGGCGTTGACCTGTCGCAGCGTCACGCGCGCTTACGTGTCAGTCCATGTCATTAGTGTTCCGAACACGTATTCGATTGGTGCTGAGGCGGGTGTCCGACGGGCTCGGGGGCAGCGTCCAGCGGATGTGTGAGGAGTAAGGGTGAGTGTTGCCGAGGTGATGCCGCCCTACAGCGGCGACGCGCCTCGACTGTCCGACCGTACGCCGCCACAGGACATGGAGGCCGAGCAGTGCGTGCTCGGCGCCATGCTGATGAGCAAGGACGCGATAGCCGACGTAGTCGAAGTGCTGCGCGGCACCGACTTCTACCGACCGGCGCATGAGCAGGTCTACAACGCCATCATCGACCTCTACGGCCGTGGTGAGCCGGCTGACGCCATCACGGTCTCAGACGAGATGGGCAAGCGCGGCGAGCTGCTGCGAATCGGCGGCGCGCCGTACCTGCATACGCTGCTGGCGAGTGTCCCGGTCGCCGCCAACGCCGGCTACTACGCGCAGATCGTGCACGAGAAGGCGATCCTGCGTCGGCTCGTCGACGCATCGGTACGGATTGGGCAGATGTCCTACGCCGCCGAGGGTGCCGTCGATGACATCGTCGACCGCGCCCAAGCCGAGGTCTACTCGGTCAGCGAGCGGCGGGCGTCAGAGGACTACAAACCGCTGTCGGAGCTGATGCAACCCACCCTCGACGAGATGGAGGCCATCGAGTCTCGAGGGGCTGGACTGTCGGGGGTGCCGACCGGGTTCGCCGACCTCGACGAGCTGACCAACGGATTGCATCCAGGGCAGATGGTGATCATTGCAGCTCGACCTGCGGTCGGGAAGTCAACGCTGGCTTTGGACTTTGCACGCTCGGCCTCGATCAGAAACGGGCTGACATCGGTCATCTTCAGCCTGGAGATGAGCCAGATCGAGATCACCATGCGGTTGCTGTCCGCCGAAGCCAGCATCCCGCTGTCACACATCCGTGGCGGGCGGATGAGCGACCAGGACTGGAATCGGGTCTCGGCGAAGATGGGTCAGGTCTCCGAGGCGCCGATGTTCATCGACGACTCGCCCAATCTGACGATGATGGAGATCCGCGCAAAGGCGCGCCGACTCAAGCAGCGGCACGACCTGAAGCTGGTAATCATCGACTACATCCAGCTAATGACCTCGGGCAAGAAGGTCGAGTCGCGACAACTCGAGGTCTCGGAGTTCTCCCGGCAACTCAAGCTGCTGGCCAAGGAGCTCGACGTGCCAGTCGTCGCTCTCTCCCAGCTCAACCGCGGCCCCGAGCAGCGGACTGACAAGAGGCCGATGCTCTCGGATCTTCGGGAGAGCGGCAGCCTGGAGCAGGACGCCGATGTGGTGATCTTGCTCAATCGACCTGACCTCTATGACAGGGACTCTGAGCGAGCCGGTGAGGCCGACTTCGACGTGGCCAAGCACCGTAATGGTCCGACCAAGATGATCACTGTCGCATTCCAAGGTCACTACTCGCGTTTCACCGACATGCAGTTCTAGGAAGTGGGGATCTATGGAAATGCACCAATGGCACGGGTGATATCTGCCGACGGCACCTCGATCGCGTACCAGCGTAACGGCAGCGGGCCGGCCGTGATCTTGATCGGCGGTGGACTCGATGACGGCTCAGAGAACGCACCATTGGCGGAAGAACTCGCGAAACACTTCACCGTGTACAACTTCGCTCGCCGCGGTCGAGGCGATAGCGGCGACACCCAGCCGTACGCGGTGCAGCGAGAGATCGAGGACATCGCAGCCCTCATCGAAGAAGCGGGTGGAATCGCACACCTATTCGGCGTTTCCTCAGGCGGCATGTTCGCCCTGGAGGCTGCCGCGGCTGGGCTGGCCATTGGCAGGATCGCGGTGTATGAGGTGCCATACGACACTGCCGATGACGCCCTCCAACGAGCGCAGGAGTATCACGAACAACTCGATGGAGCGCTCGTCCGCGGTCGGCGTGCCGATGCGGTCGGCCTCTTCATGCGGCTTGCCGGTTCATCGGAGCAGGACGTGGCGGACGCAATGAATTCGCCGTACTGGCCCGGGCTGGAGGATCTCGCCCACACCTTGGCTTACGACGCGGCCCTGTACGGGCCGCCACCGACCGCTCGCTTGGTGACGATCACACAGCGCACACTGGTGGCCACGGGCGGCAGCAACGCCTACTTCGAGCAGGCCGCAGATGATGTTGCAGCAAGCCTTCCGAACGCTGAGCGCCAAGTCATCGAAGGCCAGGGACACGTGGTTGATTCGAAGGTGATGGCTGCTGTTCTCGCCCGATTCTTCAGACCATGACGCAGGAGGTGACGTGGTCCCGCGCCAACGTCCGACGCTTGCAGCGGCATGCGCTACTTCCACCGGCAGCGGCAGCAACCGATCCCGCTGAGATCGCTGCCGCCATCTGTGGTGCTCACGCCCAAGTGCTGTCAGCGGCGGAGTTGTCGCTCGCGCTACGCATCGAGGAGGCAACCCGGACCAGCATCCAGCACGCCTTGTGGGATGACCACGGGCTGATCAAGACTTACGGTCCCCGAGGCACTGTTCATCTGCTTGCCACCGAGGATCTCCCCATCTGGACGGCGGCGCTGTCCGCCATCCCTGCGCATTCCCCATTCCCCGACGGTGTACGGCTGGCGCCGGCGCAAGCCAAGGAGATCGTCGATGCCATCGGCCACGCGCTGGAAGACGCCGAGCTCACTATTGATGAGCTGGATCGTGCGATCTTTGAGCTGGTAGGTTCCTGGGCGGGCGATCGTGTGATGCCGGCTTTCCAAGAACTGTGGCCGCGATGGCGGCAAGCGGTCGGCATGGCGTCCCACCGCGGTGTGCTGTGCTTTGGACCGAACAAGGGCCGACGCGTCAGCTATACCAATCCGCGCCGCTGGCTTCCGGGTTTCAGGCCGGCACCAGAGGATGAAGCGATCGGCACGATGATCAAACGCTACTTGTACGCGTACGGACCGGCGACGCCACAGCAATTCGCCCAGTGGATCGGTGCCCCGCCCGCGTGGGCGGGCGAACAATTCGAGCGACACACCCGGAAACTTACCAAGATCAATTTCGGCGGCATATCGGCGTGGGTGATCGACACGGACACAGAAGTGCCGACTGAAGAGGACGCGAAGGGCAGCGTCCTGCTGCTGCCCTACTTCGACTCCTACGTCGTCGGAAGCCATCCGCGGGATCGGCTCTTCCCTGGAACGGCGGCCAGCCGTGCACTCGCCCCATCCGGCCAGGCCGGCAACTATCCGGTCCTGCTGATTGATGGGGTGGTCGCCGGTGTCTGGCATCAGCGTCGTTCCGGCCGCAGCATCGACGTAACCGTTGAGCCGCTCACCCGGCTGACTGCCGATCAGCGGCAAGCGCTGGAGACACAGGCTGAGCGAATCGGGAAGATCCTTGGAGGTCAGGCTCGCCTCATCGTCGGGACCGTCACCGCCGGTGGACACGCCTGACTGATGCAGTGGGGTTGTGAGAGGCTCCCGACATGCTGGCTGAGACGCTGGCCTTTCTCGGCGTGTGCGCTCTGGTGATCTGTGCGCCCGGACCCGATACTGCGCTCACAGTCCGCAACTCGATCATCGGCGGACGTCGCAGCGGCGTCCTCACATCAGCAGGAGTCGCGGCAGGGCAACTGGTGTGGACCACGGCGGCAAGTGTCGGCATCGCCAGTCTCTTACAGGCATCTCAGCCGGCATTCGCAGCACTCAAGATCGTCGGCGCGGCGTACTTGATCTTCCTCGGAATCCAATCGATCTTGGCTGCAGTTCGCAGCCGGCCCAGCCACCTGGAGCGCGAAACGCGGTCAGCCGAGCTTGGATCGTGGAAGGCATGGCGGCAGGGATTCATCAGCAACCTCGCCAATCCCAAGATGGCGGTCTTCTTTCTCAGTCTGCTTCCGCAGTTCGTGCCAGCCTCGCCCGGCAGCTTTGCGGCGTTGGTGCCACTAGGTTTGGTCTTTTGCCTGATGACCTTTGGCTGGCTCTCGCTCTATGCCGTGATCCTCCATCGGCTGGGAGCCTTCTTCCAGAGGTCACACGTGCGACGCGCGTTCGACGCCATGACCGGGACTGTCCTGGTCGCCTTAGGTCTCCGCCTGGCGACTCAACAGCGGTCATGAACTCAGCTCACCTGAGGCCCGGGGAAGCACCATAAAGACCCGTTCCATGAACTGCTCGAACTGCTCCATGAACTCCCGTAGGAACATTTCGGTTGTCTCGTCGGTGACCTCGCCATCTTCGGTGATCAGGCCCGGTGTGAACTGGATGTACGCCTCCGGAGCATTCATCTGAGGTGAATTGCAGAAGCTCAGTATGCTGCGCAGATTCTGCTGGGCGACGGCGGTGCCGATCTTGCCAGGCGACGTACCGATAACAGCCGAAGGCTTACGAGCGAACGAGTTCTGCCCCCACGGACGGCTGGCCCAGTCGATGGCGTTCTTCAGACTGCCAGGGATGTCACGGTTGTACTCCGGGGTGACAAACAGCACCGAGTCCACATTGGCGAGGGTGTCCTTCAGTGCGCGAGCTTCGGGCGGGTAGTCACCATCAAGGTCGCGGTTATAGAGCGGCAGATCCTTGATCGGGATCTCAACCATGTTCCATTCCGGAGGCGCGAGCCTGACAAGTGCACGGGCGAGAATTCGATTGATCGAGGCAGCGGAAAGGCTGCCGATCAGGTAGCCGACAGTGAAGGTCATGCGGTCTCCTTGAGAAATGGGCTTCCGCCAGGTGTGACATCCGGTTACCCAAAGGGTGGCCTCTTTAGGCAGCGCGCTGCCCCGTGGCGTCCCAGACTGTCGCCAAATCGGATGTCGCACCCCAGCCCTGCAGTCTGTCGACAGGTTCTCCGGAAAGAGGGACCTGGAGCGGTCAATGGATTACCGCTCGGCGATGGCGGGTATGTGATCCGACGGACCTGAATGCAGAAGTACGCACTTTGAGGCTCGAAGGAGGACTGTGATGTCGGAATACCTTGCGACCGCGCAGTGTGAGATCGATGCTCCACCCGAGGACGTATGGCGGGCGCTGACCGATCCCAGGATCATCAAGCAATACATGTTTGGCTCAGAGGTGAAGACCGACTGGAAGCCAGGCAGCCCGATCACCTGGAAAGGCGAGTTCGAGGGCCGCGCGTACGAGGACAAAGGCGAAATCATTTCCGTCGAGCGTGGCCGGCGGCTGGAAGTCACGCACTTCAGCCCGCTCACCGGCCAGGAGGACCGTCCCGAAAACTACCACCGAGTGCGCTACGACTTGCAGCCAGCGAACGGTGGCACCGTCGTACGGCTGACTCAGGACAACAGCAGCAGTGCCGAGGAAGCCGAGCACTCCGGAGCCAACTGGCAAATGATGCTTGACGGCCTTAAGAAGGTTGTGGAGCAACGCTCGTCGGTCTGAACTGCAGCATCAGTTCGTCAGGAACGCGACCAGCTCGGAGCGCATGGCGTCGAACTGCCAGCGATGGTTGGCTC
>JAICEV010000104.1 GCA_025923975.1 Propionibacteriaceae bacterium | reverse complement strand
AGGCGGTACTCGTCCTCCAAGCCGGACAGCTCCTCGCCCGGCGGCACCCACCCGTAGCTCTCCCAATACAGTCCAACGAAAACGTCGCTCTGCTCCAGATAGGCGCGGTAGAGCGCGCGCGGCGGATGCGGGCCGCGCCCCCAGCTCGAACATGACCGGCGTCAGCCGAAGACTCTCGATGGCCTCCCGTACCGCCCGCCGCTCCGGCGCCAGCTCCTGCATGGTCGAACTCACGAACACCCGAACGCGCTGATCCGGCGTGTGGATGGCCACCTACTCAGCGTATTGGTGCCCGGCTGGTTGCCTGATCGCCCAGGGGGTCACTCCGAGGGTTAGGCGGGCAAGACCACTACATGGCGGTCCGGCTCTTCACCCTCGGATTCACTCGTCAGCCCGGCCGCCGCCACTGCGTCATGGATCACTTTGCGCTCGAAGGGATTCATGGGCGCGAGTGGCACCGGTTCGTGAGAATCCTTGGCCGCTCCAACGGCGTTTGCCGCGAGCGCCTCCAACTCCTTACGGCGCCGTTCCCGATATCCGGCGACATCCAGCATCAGCCGGCTGCGCTCGCCGGTCTCCGTCATGATTGCCAGCCGAGTCAGCTCCTGCAGTGCGTCGAGCACTACGCCATCAGCACCAACCAGCACATTCGACTCGCTGATGATCGATACGTGGGCTCGGTCGCCCTCGATATAGGTGTCGATATCCCCATCGAGGTCGGCAATGTCGAGTAGCTCTTCGAGGTAGTCAGCGGCGATCTCAGCCTCAATGTCAAGCGGATTCTCCGCCCCATCGCTGGACTCGGGCTCCGTCAGATTCGCCCCGACAGTTCCCTCACTTTCAGCTTGCGGCTCGTCGGCCACCTGATCCCCCTCTGTACCTTCTATGCAATTTCAGCGTTTGGGCTCAACGTTTGGGCTCAGCGTTTGCGCTGAGACCTTGGTTGCTTACGTGGCTGCTGTCGCGGCTGCTGCCGGGCGACCTTGGTCGTATTAGGCGTCGGCCCTTCGGGCGCCGGCTCTGGATCGGCGACCGTGGCCAGGGCCACGTCAGCCTTGCCTTTGGCCTTCCGTCGCGCCTCCCAGGCCTCGTACGCCGGCGTTCCCGGTGCCGGGTTGCGGCGGATCACGTAGAACTGCTGTCCCATGGTCCACAGGTTTGAAGTGAACCAATAGATCAAGACGCCGACTGGGAAGTTGACTCCACCGATCGCGAAAACCAGCGGCAAGACATAGAGCAAGATCTTCTGCTGCTGTGCGAAAGGCCCGGTCAGCGCTTCCGGTGGCATGTTCTTGCGCATCAGCTGCAGCTGCGTAATGAACAAGGTGATCGTCATGGCGATAATCAGCACCAGAGTGACGACGTGCACGCTGGTGATGCCGTCCTGGAAGCCGACCTTCAAGAAGGTGTCAGAAATGCCAGCGCCAAAGATCGTTGCCTGGTTGAGGGAGGTCAGTAGGTCGGGATTGACCTCGAGCCAATGGCCGCGGGGAATGCCACGGGCGGCACCATCGAGCACCCGGAACAGCGCCAGGAAGATCGGAATCTGCAGAATCAGCGGTAGGCAGGACGACAGCGGATTGGCGTTGTTTTCCCGGTACAGCTTCATGGTCTCCTGACCGAGCCTTTCTCGATCGTGACCATGCTTCTTCTGGAGCTCACGCACCTTGGGCTGCAGCAGCTGCATATTGCGCGAGGACTTGATCTGTTTGACGAACAACGGGATCAACGCGATCCGGATAACCACCGTGAGGAACATGATGGACAGCGCCCAGGTCCAGCCACTGTCCGCGCCGAACACCGGCGAAAAGATGGAGTGGGCCAGCACGAGGATCCCCGACACCACCCAATAGAGCGGCTGCATGATCGCGCTGCCGAACGCGATAAAGGGATCCCATATCGACATCGGAATCAGCGGCAGTAGTTCCATCAGCTCACACCTCGTTGCGGCGCCAGCTTGGCACCCTCATCCATTTTTGCTGCGCGCCGTGCTTGTTCTCGCATCTCTTCGTCGAATTCAGGGGTTCCCGGTACGGGGTCATACCCACCCGGGGCCCACGGATGGCAGCGCAGCAACCGTCGCAGCGCCAGCCAACAACCGCGGGCGGCTCCGTGCACCTCGACCGCCCGCAGCGCGTAGGCCGAGCAGCTCGGGTAATAGCGGCACACGTTGCCATAAAGCGGGCTGATCACTAGCCGATAGAGCTTCAGCAAACCAATAAGCAAGTACTTCATCGGGCGCCGCCATCCCGATCCGGCCGGGCAGTCAGGCGAGAGACGACCTCAAGCCAGGCAGATCCAAAATCTGTGGGCACCTTACCCGGATCAGTCGCAGCCGACGGCAGCGCGCGTACCACAATGTCAATTCGAGTGGGGTCGATCCCTGCTGGTGTGTCCGACACATGAGCAGCGGCGAGATGCCGCAGCCGACGCTTGACGCGATTGCGAGTAACGGCGTTGCCGAGCGCTCTGCTGACGACGAAGCCGATACGCGGACCCGGGCGGCGGCCAACATCCGTCGTGGCCGCAACATCTTCGGGGGCACGTACGGCATGAACGATCAGCGTGGGTCGACTCACTCGAAGCCCCCGCCTGGTCGTTCGCCGGAAGTCTTTCGAGTTGTGCATTCTTAGCAATCGTGGCAACACCGTGGTGGTTCAGGCACGGATGTCAGGCGGACAGGCGAGTGCGGCCCTTGCGGCGCCGGGCAGAAATGATGGCGCGGCCGGCGCGGGTCCGCATCCGCAGACGAAAGCCATGGGTACGGCTGCGACGCCGATTGCTCGGCTGGAATGTGCGCTTGGTCACGGGAAAACTCCCACCATCTTCGGGGTACTAGACGATCAGGTACGGTGCGCACGCGGCACGCATCGCAGGCGGAGCGGGCAGCTGGCAGCGGTCGCCGTAAGCGACCTTCTAACGGTACGGGGCGCCGCCAAACCGGTCAAACCGGCGCGAACTTGGGGGGATTGAGGAATAGTGGTCGCCGATGTCCAGTCGACACGCCGACCATGATGGCGAATATCCCCGACTCGCTTGCGTCGCGACTCAGCGATTGCTAGCGTCGCGGTTCGCCTCGCAGTTTCAGGCAGCTACCGCAGTCGGCAACGTGTACTCGTTAGCCTCTTTTTCCGGGGGGACCGTGGTACGCGTGACCGGTCGTAGGTGCTTTTGTGCACACTCTGTGGATATCTGTGTGGAAGTGAGACTCCCCCAGGCACGGACGCCATACCGCGAAAGTGCACACAACAGCAGATTTTGCTTTGCGCGTGACGGATTGGGCCGGGATGCGCGAAGAGCAGCGGAGGTCGAGTGACCGAACCTTCTGAGAGCGCCGCCGAATCGACAAGCCTGGCCTGGGAACATCTCTACTCGTCTTCGTCGCCGGGCTTGCGGCGCTGGCTGACTACCGGCCAGCCTGTCGCGCTTCACCAGGACATGTTGATGGTCGCCGTGCCGAACATCTTCACTCGTAATCAGCTGGAGAACCGTTTCCGCTCCGACATCGAGAGCCTGCTTTCCGGCTACTTCGGCCGTCACATCCAGCTGGCGGTGATCGTTGACGAGTCGCTGAAACCGGACGAGGAATCGCTGGCGGAGGAGTCCAGCTACGACTCCGGGATCGGGGAGGGCAACCCGGCGGAGTCCAACTCAGGCGTGAATCACAATGATCAACCTGGCGGGAACTACCGAGACGACTACACCGAGCCCGGATTCACGGCCGAAGGTCTTCCTAGCGCGGAGCAGTACGCCCGGCGCGCATTGCGCGGCGAAGGCGGCGTGCCAGTCCCGGCGCCCCGCTCGCAGGCCGCCGAGGCCGAGTCTGGGTACCCCAATCGAGATGTTTACCGTGACATGGAGGGATTTCGGCCGCGTCGTGAGAGCGACTCCCGGCTCAATCCCAAGTACACGTTCGAGACCTTTGTTATCGGCGGCTCAAATCGCTTTGCCCATGCGGCGGCGATCGCGGTCGCCGAGAACCCTGGAAAGTCGTACAACCCGCTGACCATCTACGGCGATTCCGGGCTCGGCAAGACCCATCTGCTGCACGCGCTCGGCCACTACGTACGCAACTACTTCGACCGGGTCCGCGTTCGCTATGTCTCCACCGAGGAACTGACCAACGACTTCATCAACGCGATCAGTCAGAACAAGGGAGCTGACTTCCGTCGCCGGTATCGCGACGTCGACGTACTGCTGATCGACGACATCCAGTTCTTGGAGGGCAAGGAACAGACGCAGGAAGAGTTCTTCCATACCTTCAATACGCTGCACAACGCACAGAAGCAGATCGTGATGACTTCCGACCGGCCGCCGAAGCTGCTGGAAAACCTGGAACCGCGGCTGCGCAGCCGGTTCGGCTGGGGACTGATCACCGACATCCAACCGCCCGACCTGGAGACTCGGATCGCGATCTTGCGGAAGAAGGCTGCGCAGGAACGCCTGGTTGCCGGGCCGGAGGTGCTGGAGTTTATCGCCAGCCGGATTCAGACCAACATCCGCGAGTTGGAGGGTGCGCTTATTCGGGTGACGGCTTTTGCGAGCCTGAATCGCCAACAGGTTGACTTGGCGCTGGCTGAGATCGTGTTGAAGGACCTCATACCTGAAGGCGGCGAGGCGCAGATCACCACTGGGATGATCATGGCCCAGACCGCGTCCTACTTTGACATCACCGTCGATGATCTCTGCGGGCAGAGCCGGACCCACGTTCTGGTGACTGCGCGTCAGATTGCGATGTATCTGTGCCGAGAGCTCACTGATCTATCACTGCCCAAGATCGGACAGCAGTTCGGCGGGCGTGATCACACTACGGTGATGCATGCAGATCGCAAGATCCGAACGCTCATGGCAGAACGCCGCAGCGTATTCAATCAGGTAACGGAACTGACGAACCGGATCAAGCAGCAGGCCACTGGCCGCTGAGACGCTCACCTGGCTCGTTTGTGATCACAAGCGCCTAGACGTCCCCTCTCAGCGCCAGTTTCGGGTCGTCATTGATCACAAGCGTCGAAACGATCTTCCACCGGGCCACATAAGCCTGCTGTGGGCCTTGGGATGTGCTTGGCACACAAGTGGGGAAAACATTGTGGAAAACGTTGATCTTGGCTTGACGGGTTTGGGGAAGATCAGGGGACAAGCGGAATCGGCGGGTAGCTGATCCCAAAATCCTCCCCGTGTGATTTCCTGTTCTTCACAGCGGTACGCCCACCGCCAAACCGCCTCTGACTGGGTGAAAGACACGTTGTACACAGCATCCACAGCAGCTACGACTACGACCATGAGATACATAAGGTGAAGAGGGTCTAAGTCAGCGTGGCTGAGCCCTGTGAAAGCAGCACGGCGCAAAGCCCCACCTACGAAGGAGGCACCGGTGAGCTTTCTGCGCAAGTTGTTCGGCCGTGAGGAACCCGAAGACGTTCCGGTCAACCTGGACGTCGACCGTCGCAAGGAGCAACTGCTCCGGCTGGAACGAGCTCTTGACGCACTTGCCTCTGAGATGCGGGCCGATCACACCACGCAGGACCCTGCATGGCGCGAACGGGTCAACGAGTACAGCCGCCTTGCTGGTGAGGCGATGAATCTGCGCCGGGGTACCCCGACCCGGGAGAGTGTGCTTGATCTAGTGTTCGAAGTTCGTCCGCTGTTCACAGGGCCGATTCCGGACGGTATGCAGAAGTGTGGGCCGCTCCAGGATGAGGTGATGGCGGCGGCCGCTGACCTGCGGGAACTGCTGCCTGGCGAGAAGGGGTCTAAATAGGTTGCCGTCCAGCCCTCACTTGCCGCCACGGCGTAGGTATCATCACCGGTGACCTGGGCCGGGATGACCTCATTACGTGAGGTCACAGAGGAGGTAGCGTGAAAATCCGACTCGAGCGTGACGTCCTGGCTGAGGCCGTGCAATGGGCGGCACGCAGCCTGCCGCTGCGCCCGAGCGTGCCCATCTTGGCCGGGTTGTTGGTGCGTGCCGACGCCGAGGGCGTCACCTTTTCGAGCTTTGACTACGAGACCTCGGCTCAGATCCATGTACAGGCTGCCGTCGCCGATGAGGGCATTGCGCTGGTTTCGGGACGGCTGCTCGCGGACATCTCCCGCAGCCTGCCGCCGAAGCCGGTCGACATCACCTCTGACGACACCAGAATGGAGCTGATCTGCGGCAGCGCCCGATTTACGCTGCAGACTCTTCCGGTCTCGGATTACCCGTCCTTGCCCAAGATGCCTGAGGCCACGGGCACGGTGCCCAGCGCTGCGTTCGCCCAAGCTGTTTCCCAGGTTGTGGTCGCTGCCGGCCGAGATGAACTGCTGCCAGTCTTCACCGGAGTACGGGTGGAGATTGACGGCGACACCATTTCGTTGCTCGCCACTGACCGTTATCGGATGGCGCTCAAGGAGCTGACCTGGAACCCCGGCTCTACCCAAACTTCGGCAACGGCTCTCGTTCCAGCGCGGGTGCTGAACGAGACGGCCCGCTCCATGACCGCCGGTGAGGAAGTAACGCTGAGCCTCTCCGATGGCGGCACCGGCGACGGAATCATCGGATTCGAAGGTCACGGTGCATCCGGAGAGCGCCAAACCACAACTCGATTGCTGGATGGTGAGTTTCCGAAAGTTCGTCACATCATGAATACCCCTGGGCTGATGAACGTTCGGATGAGCGCCGCAGATGCGATCGCGGCCGCTAAACGGGTTGCGTTGGTCGCTGAGCGCAACACCTCGCTTCGGATGCTGGTGGGCGAGGGTTTCGTCACTTTGGAAGCAGCGACCGGTGACCAGGCCCAGGCGTCAGAGTCAATTGAGGCGACCATTGACCAGCCCAGTGGTGGCGATCCAGCGGTCACTGCAGCCGGCTTCAACCCGACCTACTTGCTTGATGCGCTCGGGGCCTTCGAAACGCCGTACGTGAATTTCGCCTTCACTGCGCCGAGCAAGCCCTGTCAGCTCACCGGCCTGGAGAGGCTCGATGGCGATCCACTGACTGACTATCGCCACGTGATAATGCTTATGCGCCTACCCACTTAATTTGGCTGATTGCCCACCTCGGCGCCCCGAGTGGGTCGTACCTATCGGCGGCTGATCAACCTCTGTTATGTTGACGAAACCATCGAGCGTAAGGGGTTTCCATGCAGCTGGGAATGGTCGGTCTGGGCCGGATGGGCGCCAATATCGTTCGCCGTTTAATGCGTGACGGGCATGAATGTGTTGTCTTCGATGCAAACCCCGATTCCATCAAGCAGCTTGAGGGTGAGGGAGCGACCGGCGGCTTCACGATGGAGGAGTTTGTCGGAAAGCTCGAACGACCTCGCGCAGTCTGGGTGATGATCCCGGCAGGCATTACCGGGAAGGTCGTCGATGAACTTGCTGGATTGCTCGATGAGGGCGACATCATCATTGATGGCGGCAACTCCAACTACCGCGACGATGTCCGGCGGGCCAAGAAGCTTCGGGAACAAGGTTTCCATTACGTCGACATCGGTACCAGCGGTGGCGTCTTCGGTTTGGAGCGCGGCTACTGCCTGATGGTTGGCGGCGACGAAGAGGCGGTCAAGATCATCGATCCGGTCTTGAAGACCATCGCCCCCGGTGTCGGTGACATCCAACGGACTCCTGGGCGTACGGGTGAACTGGCGCCTGAGGAACAGGGTTACCTGCATTGCGGGACCTCTGGCGCGGGTCATTTCGTCAAGATGGTGCACAACGGCATTGAGTACGGCATCATGGCGGCCTTCGCAGAGGGCCTGAACATCTTGGACAACGCCGACGCCGGTATCGAGGCCGGGGAGCACTCGGCCGAGATAGCGCCAATGGAGGAGCCGGAGTTCTACCAATTCCAGATCGACACCGCCAAGGTCGCCGAGCTATGGCGCCGCGGCTCGGTCATCTCTTCGTGGCTGCTCGATCTGACCGCGGCTGCGTTGTACGCGAATCCCACCCTGGAGGGTCTCGCCGGGCGGGTATCTGACTCGGGTGAGGGACGTTGGACCGTCAAGGCAGCAGTCGACATCGGCGTCCCGGCTCCGGTACTCGCAGCCTCGCTGTTCGAGCGCTTCGCATCCCGCGACGAGGATCACTTTGCTAATCAGGTGCTTTCTGCCATGCGGCAGCAGTTTGGCGGCCACCAGGAGCTGCCGGCTGGCAGCGCGCTCGAGGCGGGCGGCGAGAAGGCGGACAAGGTTGGCGACCCAGCGAGCTGAGTCAGGACGTTAAGACCGAGATGACCCGAGGCGTCAGGTCAGCTTGAGCTGCCGCGAGACCGGCAGGTGTGCCGCCGAGCTTGATCGATCCAGCATCGTTGACTGCGTCCCGGCCACTTTGAATCAGCCGAGGTGCGCTGAGCTTAGGCGCCGATTGCGGTGCGCACCTTGTCCAGCATGGACTTCTCGCCCTCGCTGACCTGGGTCGCGCCGAAGCCTAGGAAGCCGCCTTCCTTGGCAGCGTCCGCGGCGGCCTGAGAGGTCGCGAGCAGCCATTGTTTGAATGCGGCTGCCTCCTCGGCTGTCGCCTTAGAGCTCACAATCTCAGCAACCGCTCGCAGCTCGTCCAGGATCTGTTGACCAGCCTGGGACGCATCGGTGGGCTTGAAGTCAGTGAGCGGGTTCTGTCTCTGCTGTGTCATGGACTGAATGTCCAGGGCGACCTCGGCAAGCAGCTGCTCACGGGAGGGCGGATTGGTCGCCGTCTTCAACGAGGCCGTCGTCTCCTTGGCCAGTTCTATGGGACCGCCGGGATCGGCCAGGGAGATCGCCATCCCAGCCACAAACGGCGCCCGACGAACGCGGGTCCATTCCTCTTCGGTGAAGTCGCTCTTCGTCGTCATGACGTCTCCTCTCTGCCCAGATCGTGCTGTCACGCTAGCTTGGCATGTCCGTGGTGAATGAGGTCATAGGCTCGACTCGTGTTCGTCGATCACCTCCAACTGACCGATTTTCGGTCGTACGAGTCGGTCGATCTGCTGCTGCAATCAGGCGTGACCACCTTTGTCGGGGCGAATGGGCAGGGCAAGACCAACCTCGTTGAGGCGATCGAGTATCTCTCCACGATGAGTTCGCATCGCGTAGCTTCCGAGGTGCCATTGGTACGTTCGGGCGCCGCCCGCGCGGTGGTGCGGGCCAGGGTGCAAGCCAGCCTGGATGATCCGCGTCAGCTGACGCTGGAGCTGGAGATCACTCCCGGGAAAGCCAATCGGGCCAAGCTCAACCGTTCGCCGCTCCGGCATGCCCGGGAGATCATCGGCGTACTGCGGACTGTGGTGTTCTCGCCGGTCGACATTGCGATCGTCAAAGGCGATCCAAGCGAGCGGCGACGCTTCATTGATGACCTCCTCGTGGCGCGGTGGCCGCGGATGGCTGGCGTACGCGCCGACTATGAGCGGGTACTGCGGCAGCGCAACACGCTGCTCAAATCCCTCGGCGGCCGGATTCGGGATGGCCAGCCGCCGGGCGATACGGCTGCCACTCTCGATGTCTGGGACACCCATCTTGCACAGGCTGGTGCTGCGTTGCTCGAGGCGCGGCTGATGACACTTGCGGACCTGACGCCGCATGTCAGCAAGGCGTACGCCGACATCGCGCCGACCAACAATGACGCCGCTACTGAATATCGAGCGTCTGTAGACCTCAGCGCCCTTCGACAAGCTCAGGGCGGACGTGTTCAGGGAGCAACGGAGCGAGCGGTGTTGACCGACGTTTTGGTGAACGCGATGGCTGAGAGGCGGACTGAGGAGATCCAGCGTGGGGTCTCGCTGGTGGGTCCACATCGCGACGACATCACCCTTACATTGGGCATGCTGCCGGCCAAGGGCTACGCCAGTCATGGCGAATCATGGTCATTCGCTCTTGCCCTGCGACTAGGCAGCTTCCACCTGCTT
>JAICEV010000103.1 GCA_025923975.1 Propionibacteriaceae bacterium | reverse complement strand
TTGAACGCGCCGAACATCTGGTGGCTCGTGCCGCGGCCTGAGACAAGTGCGACTGCAAGATCATTGCGGCAGTGGCCGCTGTTGATCGTGGTGATCGGAGTGCTTGCCGGTCTGGTGGTTAGTTTTCTCGGCGAATCCACCTGGCGCCTGGGTTGCCTGCTTATCGGCGCTTCCCTCGGTGTTGGCGCGGTAGAACGCATCGTCTTGCCAGGCCGCGACGCAGGGCTACTTCAGGTAAGAACGAAGGCCTTCGACGTCACGGTTCTCGCGGTCGCCGGAGTGGCAATCATCGCATTGGCGATCGTCGTTCCTGAGGGGCGCTAGTCTCTGAAGCTGCTTCCTGGTTATCCGCTCGAGTTGGCGGCAATTGCAATGATGATCCAGAAGATGATCACCAGCACAATGGACACGATGGCGATGATCGTGAAGATCTTGCCGAGCATGCGGCCAACGGCGATGTTCTGCTCATTGGTGTATTGAATGCCCGAGGTCTGGATATCCCGCTTGGCTTTGTTGCCCAGGTACCAGGCGATCGGAGCAAAGATCGTGATGAAGATTCCGAGGACGCCGAAGATCAGGATCAGGGTCCCCTGCGGATGCTCCTGCATGGGCGGCATCGTGTAGGGCTGCTGGCCGTATGGCATCGGCGACTGCTGGCCATAAGGCATGGGCGACTGCTGCTGGTATGGCGTGGACTGATCGCCGGACGGGGGATACTGCTGTCCCGGTTGAGCGTAAGGGTTTTCCTGGCCCGGCTGAGTCTGGGGATTTTCGTCGTACGGATTGGTCATGGCCAACATTGTTCCCTATGAGTTCGCTACCACGCAGTGGGCTCGCCCGGCATTAGCTATCCCCCAGCGGCGATTCCGTATCGGATCCGCTCACCGCGGGAAGTTTGCAAAAGCCGGGTCAAAAGCCCGCACTCGAGATCCCAACGACGACAGCGACCACGATGAGTACTGTCACCAGCGCGAAGATCGACACTCCAACAATTCCGGTGACAATCCCGGCAACAGCCTGCGTACGACCGGAGTAGCGGGTCGGCGCCGCATCGATCTCGTTGCGGACACGTCGGCCGACGACAATGCCGCCGATCCCGACCAGCCCGCCGACGATGCAGAACATCCCTAGGACGGTGCCGAGGATGCCGAGGATCAGCGCCTGTGTCGCCTGTGGGTGCTGAATGGTCGGTGTTGGCTCGTTCTGTATCAGGCCGTATGGACTTACGCCGCCAAAGGCAGGTTGGTACGGGTTGGTCTCATAGGGCAGGCTGCCGTAGCCGGTCGAGGGTCCATAGCCCTGAGTGGGGTCGGCGTACGGCGGATTCGGGTCCGGGTTGAAGCCATGTGCGGGCCCGGCGTACATGGAGTTCGGACCCGGGCTGCCGTAAGAGTCACCCGGCACTCCGTAGGGGTCGGCGTAGGGATCAGCGATGGGCCTGCCGTATGGATCCTTCCGAGGATAAGAGGGCCAGTCCGCTGCACCGGGGTGATTCGGCGCATCATTCGGCGCCTGGTACTGCTGTGGCGTTGTGGCCTCGGTGTCTGGATCGGCGCCGAATCCCTCAGAGGGTTGTGAGCCCTCGCGGCTGAACGGATTCGGCGTCTGGCTTTCACTCATGGCAACCAGTGTCGCGGTTGGGCCAAATGTGCGGGCCCATCAGTCGATGAAACCCAGCGCTCGAACAGCCTCGCGCTCCTCAATCAACTCGGCCACGCTGGCATCGATCTTGCTTCGGGAGAAGTCATTGATCTCCAGGCCGGGCACGATCTGGTAGGCGCCGCCACTGGTGGTGCAGGGGACTGAGCAGATCAGGCCCTCGGGGATCTGATAAGAGCCATCCGAGGGGACCGACATTGACACCCAATCGCCCTCGGACGTTCCACACACCCAGTCCCGCATGTGCCCGATTACCGCGTTGGCGGCACTTCCGGCCGAACTGGCGCCCCGAGCCTCAATGACTGCTGCTCCACGCTGCTGCACGGTGGGCAGAAAGGTCGATTCCAGCCACTCCTGGTCGTTGATCAACTCGGCAGCGTTCTGCCCACGTACCTGGGCATTGAATAGATCGGGGTACTGGGTCGGGGAGTGATTCCCCCAGATCGTCATCTGGGTGATGTCATTGACGTTGGCACCCGTCTTCGCCGCGAGCTGAGCCTTGGCTCGATTGTGGTCGAGGCGGGTCATCGCGTTGAACCGCTCGGCCGGGATGTCGGGAGCGTTGCGCATGGCAATCAGCGCATTCGTATTGGCTGGGTTGCCGGTCACGAGCACCTTGATGTCATCGGCGGCGTTGTCGTTGATCGCTCGCCCCTGCGGCTTGAAGATGCCGCCATTCGCCTCTAGCAGATCCCGACGCTCCATCCCCTTGCTGCGGGGTCGGGCGCCAACCAGGCAAGCCAGGTTGGCACCATCAAAGATGGGCTTGGGGTCGTCGCCGATTTCGACCTTGCTCAGCAGCGGGAAGGCACAGTCTTCAAGCTCCATCACCACGCCCTCAAGGGCTTTGAGTGCTGAGGTGATCTCGAGGAGACGCAACTCGACTGGCTGGTCCGGGCCGAGCATCGAACCACTGCCGATCCGGAACAGCAGGCTGTATCCGATTTGGCCGGCAGCGCCGGTCACGGCAACCTTCACGGGTGTGCTCACGGACTTTCCTCCAACCTGGGATGGGTCGATACGTAGGGTGACGCTAGCAAGGCCAAGGGCCCCCTGGCATGGTGAGGTCTGGTGATGGATGCCAGCTCCGCGGTGGATCCGGTCGCTGCCGTGGTCGCCGCCCTTGAGGGGCGGCGGGGAACCCGCTGGGTAGGGGTCGACGGCAAGGGTGCGACCGGCAAGACGACGCTTGCCGCCCAGATTGCCGCAGCGCTGGCCGGGTCGGTCACTGTCCACATTGACGATTTCGCCCGCCCCGACGTCCGCGGCTGGGAGCGAGACCGATTCCTGCGGCAGGTGCTGCGGCCGCTGCTCGCCGGCCGGCCAGGTCGGTATCAGCGGTGGGATTTCGACCGCAATGTGGGTGCGGAGTGGCACACGGTGCCCGTTGGTGTGCCAGTGATTGTCGAGGGCGTATCGGCGACCGATGAACGGCTCGGTGTCCCGTGGGATTTCACGATCTGGGTGGAGGTGCCGTACGAGGTTCGGCTGGCGCGAGCCCTGGAGCGGGATGGCCCGGAACGGATGGACCGCTGGCT
This sequence comes from Propionibacteriaceae bacterium, assembly GCA_025923975.1. GTDB lineage: Bacteria > Actinomycetota > Actinomycetes > Propionibacteriales > Propionibacteriaceae > Microlunatus. The sequence continues at coordinate 6,682 of JAICEV010000103.1, read as the reverse complement.
GACCGATTGGATGCCGAGCGAGGATGCGTACGAAGAGGCACAGCGACCTCAGGAGCGGGTAGACCTCGTTTATCGGCCGCCGTACGCACATGAGCCTGTCGAAGGGTCAGGTGGCCGTTCGATAGGTTGACGGCATGGCGAAGATCAAGGTCGAGGGCACGGTCGTCGAGATCGACGGCGACGAGATGACACGGATCATTTGGCAGTTCATCAAGGACCGGCTGATCCATCCCTATCTCGATGTGAACCTGGACTATTACGACCTCAGCATCACCCACCGCGACGCCACCGACGACCAGGTCACGGTTGACGCGGCGAACGCGATCAAGCAGCACGGCGTCGGCGTCAAGTGCGCCACCATTACGCCGGACGAGGCGCGGATGCAGGAGTTCAACCTCAAGAAGATGTGGGTCTCGCCTAACGGAACGATTCGCAACATCCTGGGCGGCGTAGTGTTCCGCGAGCCGATCATCATTTCCAACATTCCGCGGTTGGTGCCCAACTGGACCAAGCCGATCGTGATCGGCCGTCACGCCCACGGTGATCAATACAAGGCGACCAACTTCAAGGTGCCAGGTCCCGGTCAGCTCACGATTACCTTCACCCCCGAGGATGGTGGCGAGCCGATCCAGCACGTTGTTGCCGACTATCCGGCCGATGGTGGGGTGGCGCTGGGCATGTACAACTTCAATGCCTCGATCGCCGATTTCGCGCACGCCTGCTTCGCGTACGGGTTGGAGCGCGGATATCCGGTGTACCTGTCGACCAAGAACACGATCTTGAAGGCGTACGACGGCGCGTTCAAGGACATCTTCGCCGAGATCTATGAGAACGAGTACGAGGCTGAATTCAAGGCCGCTGGGTTGACCTATGAACACCGGCTGATTGACGACATGGTCGCGGCGTCGCTGAAGTGGGGCGGCGGCTACCTCTGGGCCTGCAAGAACTATGACGGCGACGTGCAGTCCGACACCGTTGCCCAGGGCTTCGGCTCCCTCGGCCTGATGACGAGCGTCCTGATGACCCCGGACGGCAAGACGGTCGAGGCCGAGGCGGCCCACGGTACGGTGACCCGGCACTACCGGCAGTACCAGCAGGGCAAGCCGACCTCCACCAACCCGATCGCATCTATTTACGCCTGGACCGGCGGCCTCAAGCACCGCGGCAAGCTCGACAACACCCCTGAGGTGATCAAGTTCGCTGAAACTCTGGAGGATGTGGTGGTGAAGTCGGTGGAATCCGGCGCAATGACCAAGGATCTGGCCTTGCTCGTCGGCCCTGACCAGTCGTGGCTTACCACCGAGGAGTTCCTCGACACGCTCGACAAGAACCTCGCCGCCCGCCTCTCCTAACTCTCACTAACCGACTTGTCAGCGTCGGTGGTCGCCACAGCAGCCACTCACGCTGACAAGTCGGTGTGGTCGTCCACAACGGGCGGCGCATGTCAGTCGTCGTCAACAGATTCCGATGGCCTCGAACGATTGCGAGGTCTAACCAAAGAATCCAGACGTGATCTGCTCACCGTACGGCACGGATTCCCTGGTCAGTCGAACCGCATTGCATGCTGGTGTCATCAGGCGTGACCAGTATGACCAACTTGGTCTTACCCGTGCTTTCACGCGAAATCAGCTCAGAGCATCACGGTGGATGCAGTGGGGCGACCACGTCTTACTCATGCAGAACAGCGCTCCCACGCGCAGCCAGCTGATGTTGATCGCAGTGCTGGACGTCGGATATCCGGCAGCCCTTGCAAGCCATACGTCCCTTGAACTTGCGGGTTTCAAGTCCTTCGCCAACGAGGCTGACGAAATTCACCTCATAATTCCGCACGGTGCTCGCTGCCATCCCTTCTCCGGCGTACGGGTTCACGAATCCCGGCGCGTACGACCGGAGTTTCATGTCGAGTACGCAGGACTCCCGTGCACTGACGTTGCACGCTCGGCGATCGATGCCGCTGCCTGGCAGCCATGGTCGCGGTTTGCAACCGCGTTAGTGGCGGCCGTGGTGCAGCAGCGGCTTTGTACCGCAGAAGAGCTGGATCACGCCATGCAGTACGTCGGACGCGTACGACATAAAGCGCACCTCAGAGAAGCAATCCGTGACATTCGCGGTGGTTCCCAAGCTTTGAGCGAAATCGACCTAATAAGAGTCTGCCGTCGGTTTGGCATTCAAGAGCCGGATCGACAAGTCAAGCGCTTTGACTCGCACGGACGGCTCCGCTACCTCGACGCGGAATGGGAACTTAGTGACGGAAGGCGGGTGGTTTTAGAAGTTGACGGTGCGCACCACCTCAATGTAGAGAGCTGGCAAAGCGATATGCGTCGGGAACGCGGCCTTGTCGTTCGCGGTGCCCACGTGCTCCGAGCAACCGCGATAGAAATGCGCGTGGAGCCGGCTCTTGTCGTCGCCGACCTCTGCGCGATCGGTGTTCCTCGAGTAGTCAGCGTCGGTGGTCGCCAGGGCAACCACCGACGCTGACAAGTCGGCAGGGTTAGAGAGTGGTGGCGCGGCCGATCTGGACGAGTTTCCAGCCGGCGTTACGCCAGGTCGGGGCATGGAGCTTGAGGCGACCGTCGATGATCACCTTGGACCTGACCAGAGTGCCGAGGCGTTCTGGGTCGAGCTGGCGGAACTCGGGCCACTCGGTGAGATGCAGCACCACATCGGCACCCAGCACAGCCTGTTCGACGCTGGCAACCTGGGTGAACCCCTCGCGCGGGACCAGCCTTGCCTGTGGGTCATAGATGCGTACGTCCGCCCCCGACGCGTGCAACCTGTCGGCGACGGTCAGCGCGGGGGAGTTGCGGGTGTCGTCGGTACCGGGCTTGAAGGCGGCTCCCAGGACGGCGATCCGCTTGCCGGCCACACTGCCACCGGCCTGATCGATCGCAAGGTCGGCAAGCTCTGCCCGCTGCCCAGCGTTGATCGCCTCCACAGAGTGAATGAAGTCGGTCAGCACATCTACACCCAGCTCCTCGGCGCGTACCGCCAACGCAGCGATGTCCTTAGGCAGGCAGCCTCCACCAAACCCCAACCCCGCATTGAGGAACTCCCGGCCGATCCGTTTGTCATACCCGATCGCATCGGCCAGCAAGATCACGTCGCCACCTGCCGCTTGGCACATCTGCGCCATTGCGTTGATGAAGCTGATCTTGGTTGCGAGGAACGCGTTTGCGGCGACCTTGATCAACTCGCTGGTTGCGATATCGCATCGTACGACCGGGACGCGGTCGGTGATCGGGATCGCATAGATCTCCACCAGCACGTCCAGAGCGTGCCGGGAGTGCGTCCCGAATACCAGCCGGTCCGGCCGGAGTGTGTCCTCGACGGCGTGCGCCTCGCGCAGAAACTCCGGATTCCAAGCCACCTCGACCCCATCGCCGACCGGGGCAGAGCGCCGTAACCGCTCCTCGAGCGCCATGGCCGTACCTACCGGCACGGTGGACTTACCGACGACCAGCGTTGGCTGGGTCAGCATCGGCGCAAGTGTGTCAACGGCCGCATGTAGCTGGCTCAGGTCGGCGGCGCCTCCACGCCCAGATGGAGTGCCCAGGGCGAGGAAATGCACGTCTGCCCAGTCGGCGATCTCGGCGTAATCGCTGGTGAACCGCAGCCGTCCGGACGCAGTGTGACGCTCTAGAAGCGGCTCTAGGCCGACTTCGAAGATGTGCGCTTGCCCGGCGTTCAGCGTCTTGACGCGATCAACATCGATATCTACCCCGATGACTTGATGGCCGAATTCCGCCATCCCAGCGGCATGGGTTGCACCCAGATAGTTCGTGCCGATCACGCTTACCCGCAATGTCACCCGCAGATTTTCGCACAACACACCGCACGCCACGCCACAGACAACCCGCTGCCCATGGGGACCTCCACAGGACTACGGACAGGAGTAGAGGACGAGATCGGCCAGCTGGCCGTCACTCAGCGGCTCCGAGATTGGCTGTATTCCGATCTTGGAGTAACCAGCACGTTCCGCCACACGTTGCGACGCCAGGTTCCCACGCGCGCAACGAATCAGGATCGACCTCGCCAGCCCAGACTTCCTGGCGTGTCTGGTCACAAGCTGGACAGCCTCTGTCACGACACCCCGACCGCGCGCATCGGGATGCGTCCAGTAGCCGATCTCGCCTCGTTTCGCGTAGCCATTGAGTCCATCCAGGCTGATGGAACCCAGGCATCGGTCGTCTCGCGGGTCCGCGATACACCAGGCAACGCCGAGCCCGCGCGCGGCCAACTCGGCAATGGAATCCAGATAGGCCAATGCGTTGTGACGTTCGTACGGCCGCGGCATCGAGACGAGCCAATGTGTCGTACGCGGGTCGGAACAGGCCTCGACGATGCGATCGACATCGGAGGTCCGGAAGGGTCGGAGTCGCACCCCCTTGCCCTCCATCTGAATGGGATGCAGCCATGGCTCTGGCAGCCGAGGGTCGTCTCGGAGCAAGGTGGCAATCCAACCGTCCAGCAACTCACCGCGATGCACCAGCAGGCTCCGGACCGTACCGTCGAAGATAAAGCCGACCTTCGCCGCCACCCGCCGTGACGCCCAGTTGCCGACCACCGCCCGCCACCGGATGACCCGGAGTCCGGCGACCTTGAATCCGTAGTCACAAACCAGCTGCAATGCCGCGGTAATGATCGAGCGACCACGTGCCGCCGGATGTAAGCCGAAACCGACTTCGGCGACGCCGTCGCCTTCCAGCCGAAGGTCGATGCTGCCGCAGAAGCGGCGCAATGCACCTCGTTGCGCCTCAATGGTCCAACCAAGTCGTTGACCGCTGGTCCAACCGGCGGCAGCCAGGGCAAGAAATTCCTCGGCGTCGCGCAGCCGATATCCACCAGCCGGATGTGGGACCGCCGTCCAGCGGATCATCTCCGGATCCCGGCACTGCTCCACGATCGCCTCGAGATCGTTCGGCCCGGCCGCCCGGAGCGTCACCTCGGCCTCGGCATCGATGAGAATCGGAACCGCGTCGGGGAAGGCGCGCGCCGTGGGCAGCGCTGCCGAATTCGAGTCCGCCATGAGCTCCATCCAAGCCAGTGACGCGATCCTGTGACAACAAGTTCTCGGCACCGGCCCTACCCGTCCCAAGCTGGTTACTAGTCTTGCTGAGGTGAGTGACGACGCCGACTGCGACAGACCCCTTAGCTTCCTCCTGCGATGACCGGCGTCGTTCTCAACATCTTGTTGATCTTGCTGCTCGTGATCATTGGGGCAGTCTTCGTTGCTGCCGAGATCGCTTTGGTCTCGCTCCGCGAGAGCCAGGTCAGCCAACTGGTTCATCAGGGCAAACGCGGCCAGCTAGTGGCCAAGCTGACCTCAAATCCCAACCTCTTCCTCTCGGTGGTACAAGTCGGGGTCACGCTCTCAGGATTTCTCGCCGCCGCCTTTGGTGCTGACCAGCTGGCAGGTGATCTTGCATCGCTGTTGGAGCGTCTCGGCTTGAGCAGTGGTGTGGCCCATACCGTCTCATTGGTCTTGATCACCATCGTGATCTCATACGTCTCGATCGTGGTCGGAGAGCTCACGGCGAAACGGTTGGCGTTGCAGCGCGCCGAGAGTGTCGCTATGGCCCTCGCACCGGTCGTGGATTTCACAGGGCGAATCGCACGGCCGCTGATTTGGCTGCTCGGCGTCTCGACGAATGTCCTGGTGCGCATTCTGGGTGGCGATCCGAAGGTGTCGCGGGAGGAGGTGACCAACGAGGAGATCCGCGCAATAGTGAGCGGCTCGACCACCCTGGGCGACGAGGAGCGCCGGATCGTTGAAGACGTCTTCGAAGCCGGCGAACGCGGCCTCCGTGAGGTCATGGTGCCGCGGACTGAGGTCGACTTTCTTCCTGGTGACATGCCCGCACACCGCGCCGTGCGTGAGTTGCTGAAGGCGCCCCACTCCCGCTACCCGGTAATTGGGGATTCTGCCGACGACATCATCGGCTTCGTTCACGTTCGCGATCTGCTCAATCCTGATCTCAGCTCGCGTACGACACCCGTGGCCGAGGTGGCACGCCCGGTGCTGTCCATGCCTGACACCGTTCGGGTGCTTCGGGCACTCAGCGAGATGCGACGCGGCTCGTCGCACATAGCGATCGTCGTGGACGAGTACGGCGGCACGGCCGGCATCGTGACGATGGAGGATCTGGTGGAGGAGCTCGTCGGTGACATCACCGATGAATATGACGTCGTCGTCGAGGAGCGGGTTGGTGTACGTGGAGATCTGGTCATCGACGGTCTAACCACATTGGACGAATTCGCTGAGAAAACAGGTCTGGTGCTGCCAGAGGGCCCGTACGACACCTTGGCCGGCTTCTTCATGGCCAGGCTTGGGCAGCTGCCGAGCGTCGGCGATGCGATTTCGCTGGAACTCGCCTCCGTCGATCCCACCGACGAGGAGCTGGCACAGGTTGAGCTTCGGGTCAGTGAGCTGGATGGGCGCCGGGCAGCAACATTCGTCGTCCACCGTCATGACGGAAGGGATTTCACGCCTGCATCGTCATAGTCGGGGTTGCCAGGCACCTGTGTGCTGACCCGGAAAAGGTTCCAGGCGGCTGTCACCCCCATGGAACAATGACGCGGACGCACACAGGAGCGCGATCCGGAAAGGAACACCTCATGTCATTACACAGCGGTGCTAACCGGCCGCGCGTGCTCTCTCTTGCCCAGCCCACCGCGGACTCTC
>JAICEV010000102.1 GCA_025923975.1 Propionibacteriaceae bacterium | reverse complement strand
TTGCGATCACTCTCAGCGATTGCATCACCTAGCGCCCGTCCCAACCGCAGGTTGTCCTCGGTGTCGGCGGTCTGGCACACGCCAATGGAGATCCACCTCTTGTCTGGCAGACCCTGCCCTAGGAACTCCCACAAGTTGGTGGTGGCGTAGAAGATCGGCAAGTGATCATCGGAGATCGCGGTGATCCAGGTTCCATGATCACTGGCCTTGGATGCGATCAAGTGGGCGAGTTCCGGGTCGCCGAGAAAGTCGTAGGGCCGCTGAGCCATCCCGCGTGGCAGTTCCTCAGAGGTGAAGAGGCCTTTCCGGCGTTCCTGAGCGGTAACGACAAACTCGACCGTCGTCGCCCAGTGGGAGTCCAGGACGACCACGGTGTCGTAGTCCAGAGTCTCGAACACCTCCTTGCGGAGCTGGTGGAGACCAGCCACCAGCGTGGTGTCCTCTCCGTTGTTGAGCTCCCGGCGGATCTCCTCCGGTAGCACGATCGTCGGGACATGCGCGATCAGACCCGCGCCCACCACCTCGCCCATGCTCGTGTTCCTTTCGCTTTCAGTCGATGGTTGCGGTGCAAGCTCTAGTCGTTCGTGGTCCAGCCCTTGGGCGAGAACACGGTGGTCTTGATGTCGCAGTAGAAGTCGAAGGAATAGATGCCGCCTTCGCGGCCGATCCCAGACTCACCGTTGCCGCCGAAGGGCGCCCCAAGATCGCGAACGAAGAAACAGTTGACCCAGACGGTTCCGGCGTTGATCTTGGCGCTGACGCGTTCGGCACGATCCGGATCGCCAGTGACCAGGGTCGCGGCAAGTCCGAACCGGGTGTTGTTGGCCATCTCGACAGCCTGATTCTCGCTCGAGAAGGTCTGGACGGTCAGGACTGGCCCAAAGACTTCCTCGGTCAAGATCTCGCTGCCGGGTTCGGCGTCGACCAAGATCGTGGGCCGATAATAGAGGTGTCCGAGCTCATCATTCGGTGAGCCACCAAGAATGGCGCGGGCGCCGGCTGCCAATGCGCGGCGGACGAAGCCGTCGACCCGCTCGAAGTGTTGCCGGGTGATCAGACAGGACATGTCGGTCGCTTCATCGCGCGGGTCACCCTGCCTGATCGTCTTCGCCTTGGCTAACACGGCTTCGGTGAATTGATCGGCGATGGCGTCTTCGACCAGAATTCGGAATGCGCCCAGACACACCTGTCCGGAATTGTCGAACTGTTCGACGGCGAGACTGACGGCCAGGTCGAAATCGGAGTCGGCGAAGATCACGAGCGGCGACTTGCCGCCGAGCTCGAAGGATAACGGCACGATGTTCGGGGCCGCCGCCTTGGCGATCACCCCGGCAGTCGGGACGGAGCCGGTGAATGCCAACCGACGGATACCGGGGTGCGCGGTCAGCGGCGCTCCCGCCTGGGCGCCGGTGCCCTGAACGACATTGAAGACGCCCGCCGGCAGCCCAGCTTCGTGGGTAATGTCGGCCAGCAGAGACGCGGTCAGCGGAGCCCACTCCGGGGGCTTTGCGACCACTGTGTTTCCTGCTGCGAGTGCTGGTCCGATGCGCCAGGTCGCGAGCATGAGCGGCGCATTCCATGGCGTGATGATCGCAGTCACACCTGCTGGGTCATAGCTGACCCGCTCTCGGTGGCCGCGGATCTCACCGCCAGGATGATCAAGCTTTTCGGCGAAGTCGGCGAAGAATCGGAAGTTCATTCCGACCCGAGGCATCACGCTGCGTCGATGCGATCGCAGCAGTGAGCCGTTGTCACGAGTCTCGACTCTGGCCAGTTCCTCGGCACGGGCATCGATTCCGTCTGCCACCTTGCGGAGCAGGTCGGCCCGCTCATCCCGCGGCATGGCCGCCCACCCAATAAAGGCTTGCTTGGCAGCTTGGACGGCAGCGTCGACCTCCGCGCTCGAACCTGCCGAGATTTCGGCAATCGGCTGCTCGTCGATCGGGGAGATATCGGTGAACGTCAGCTCCGACGCAACCCGTTCGCCGCCAATCCAGTGGCGAGTGTCCACCTCCACACCCTCGACCGTCGCAGTCGTCATCCGCGCCCCTGTCTGTCGCTCGAGGTGGTCCGTGGTTCAACAGCGGTTGGCGTGCCGCAGGCTCGACCAGCTATCGTTAGGGCCCAAACGTATTTAAGTTCGATGGATTGGTCAACCCCTGGAAGAGCTGGTTGAGCGCATGGTTTCGGACCCGGTTGCGGCCACCGATTGGCGGCAGTTAGCCGCCGAAGCCAAGATTCCCGAGGGCATCTTCATCGGCGGGGAGCGCCGATCAGCGATTGACGGTGCGACTCGGCAAGTGAACTCTGCACGGGACGGTACGACACTCGTTGAGCTTGCCTGGGCGAAACCGGCTGACGCAGACGCCGCCGTCGCAGCGGCGCGTAGCGCTTTTGATCATGGCGACTGGTCGCGACGGCATCCCCGGGCACGGGGCGAGATCCTGCAGCATTTTGCCGACCTGGTTGAGGAGCATCGCAAGGAAATCGCCTTGTTGATCAGTCTCGAAATGGGCAAGCCGATTCGAGACGCATACCAGATCGAGTTGCGGGCCCTGATCCGCTGTCTCCGCTTCTATGGCGAGCTTGCCGACAAGGAATCCGGTGAGATCACACCCACCGATGAGGGTGAGCTTTCTCTGGTCACTCGGGAGCCGGCGGGCGTCGTGGCGGCGGTCGTGCCATGGAACTTTCCACTGACGCTCGGCGGATGGAAGCTGGCGCCCGCGCTCGCGGCCGGTTGCACGGCGGTACTGAAGACCGCCGAGCAGTCGCCCTTGTCAATGCAGCGGGTCGCTGAGTTGGGTCTCATGGCCGGTCTGCCGCCGGGGGTCTTCAATGTGATCAGCGGACACGGCCCGGTCGTCGGCCGGCATCTCGGAGAGCATCCGGATGTCGACGTGATCACGTTCACCGGATCCACCGAGGTGGGTCGCCACTTCCTGCGCTACGCGGCCGACAGCAACCTCAAGCGGGTCTATCTCGAACTCGGCGGCAAGAGTCCGAACATCATCTTGCCGGATGCCCCGGATCTGGACGCTGCTGCAGATGCGGCGGCTTGGGCGATCTATTTCAACTCCGGCGAGATGTGCACCGCGGGCTCCCGGCTGGTAGTTCACGCCGACGTGGCCGATCGGGTCATAGAGCGGATCGTCGAGACCTCGGCGCAGTGGTTTCCGGCTGACCCCCTGCTCCCGGACACCAAAATGGGCCCGCTGGTCGACGAGCGAAGCCTGCAACGCGTACTCGGCCACCTGGATCGTGGTCTTGCCGAAGGCGCCTCGCTGCGGGTCGGCGGACACCGGGTGCTCACCGAGACCGGCGGCGCGTACCTCGAACCGACGGTGGTTACCGGAGCGGCTCCGGACAATCCGCTCGTCCGCGAGGAGATTTTCGGGCCAGTGCTTGCCGTGCAGGTGGTAAGCGACGAGGCCGAAGCCATACGTGTTGCGGGGGACACGCCGTACGGTTTGGCAGCCGCCCTCTGGACGTCTGATTTGGGCACCGCGCATCGGGTATCCCGCTCCCTGAGGGCGGGCGTCGTCTGGGTCAACTGCTATGAGGAAGGGGACATGGCTGTTCCGTTCGGCGGCGTCAAGCTATCGGGTTTCGGTCGGGACAAGTCTCGGCACGCCCTCGAGGAGTACACCTATCTGAAGACCACCTGGATTCGCTATGCCTGAAGAACCCCCAACGCTCCGCCGCCCGCTGATCGTCATCCCAGCACGTTTCTCTCCCGGCGCGACGGCCCTCCGCTATGAGGCGGAAGTGACCGCTCGCGCTCTCGTCCAAGCGGTATTCGCAGCCGGGGGTGAGCCGGTAGTCGTCCATCCGTACGCTCCGGACCTCAAGATCGACGTCGACGCTGCCCGAGAGCGAATCTGGTTCGCGGATGGTGTGCTGCTACCCGGCGGAGGGGATGTCGCGGCTCGGTGGTCGGGCCAGCAGCCTCACCCGACCCAGTACGGGGTTGATGAGGAACAGGATGCATTTGATCTTGCTGTGGCGCGCGCCGCACTTGACGAGCACCTCCCGCTACTGGCGATCTGCCGAGGCACTCAGATTGTCAACGTTGCACTCGGAGGCGACCTGATCCAGGACATGGACGACACGGTGGGCAACCACAGGAATCGAATTCATGATCTTGAAGTTGATGAGACGTCTCCGCTGGGTGAAATCGTCGGGCGTCGGACCGCGATCTCCTGCTATCACCACCAGTGCATCGCTACGCTCGGAGCCGGTCTCACTCCGGCGGCGTACTCAGCTGACGGGGTGATCGAAGCGGTGACCTTGCAAGATCATGAAGGCTGGTATCTCGGCGTCCAGTGGCACCCCGAGGACTCGGCCGCAACAGATCCGGTGCAGGCCAAGGTGTTCCGTCATTTCGTGGCTGCTGCGGCTCTGCGTGCCCGGGAGGCGAGTCCGTCGGCCTCGGCTCAGGTGTGAGTGCTCAGCTCGCCTCTTCGCTCATTGCCGCGGTGGATTTGGTCTCCAGCTCGGTGACGATCGATCGGAGACTGTTGGTCAGCTGGGCGACGCTTCTCGGCGACAGTCCCGCCACTACCTCGGCCTCAGCGGCGTTGAAGATCGGATAGAGCTCCTTCATCAGACTCAGGCCGTCCGGCGTCAGCTCGAGGTGCACCAGGCGCCGGTCGGTCTCGCTGACGCGGCGGGTGATCAGTCCGCGCGCTTCGAGTGTCTTGACAACCCCAGTGAGCGTGGCCTTGGAAATCGCCGCATTCTCTGCGGCTCGGCGCGTCTCGAGCCCGTCCCAGATCCACACCACCCAGAGCACCACGAAGCCCGTCCAGGTGAGCCCGTGCTGGCGTAGCACCGAATTCGTCAGATGCACGCGGACGGCATTTGCAGCGCGGTAGAGGCTTGACACCGCCGCCGCGGCAGGGAAGTTGAGTGGCAAGTCGCTTACGTGTGCGCTCATCGCCTTCTCGGTCTCGGCGAGGGTGTGGCGATCAGGCATGCGGACATGCTAGGTGAGCTTGGCCAGGGTCCGCCCGCCGTTCCAGACGACACCCACCTGCCGGTAGTAACCGCCGATGATCTCCTCGACGCTGAGATTGGAGAGCTCCTCGGTGGGCGAATCGAACAGCCGCAGCTCCGCGTCTCCGGTCCAAGCCGGACCGGCTTCGAACTCGCTGGAGCCCGACTCGATCAATTCCGCATAGGCGTCCGGAGCACCAGACGCGATGCCGGGGACGATCCGGTGGTGCGCCATTTTGTGGGAATTGACGAAGCCATTGGTCTCCGATTGCTCCCGCAGCGTCAGCACCGCCTCGGCGAGGCGCCGGTCGCCAGCCGCGAGCGTGGCGCCGAACACTCCGCCAGGGCCGATCTGCGGCGCGCCTTGGGAGAACGGATGTGGCCGCGTCTGCCACATGGAGCCCAGCTTTTTCGGATAGCCCTGGTGAATGCCGCGACCGATCGCGAAGTCCTTGTCGACCCAGATGTAGACGCAGCGCGAGAAGGTCTGACCCTGGAAACTGCAGCGCACGACGACGAAGGCCTCTTTATATTGCGCGCGCACCGGGTCCAGTAGCTCTTCGCGGGAGGACGAACACGACTGCCAGTCCGCCCAGATCAGGGCAACTGCTCCAGGATCCTCATCGGCTAGTGACAGTGGGGACGGGAGCAACTCGGCCACCCGAGTGGGGTCGGTCCGGTATTCCACGGTCAGAAGATCACCGGAGTAGTACCACGGAGGTGACGGGATCAGCGACGACCGGCCGCTTGCGGTCCGTGGGTAGAAGAAACCCTTGACGTCGGTCATACAGCGCTCCTGTGGGCGGAAGGCTCGAGGTCGTTTGGATCCGTACGGTACTCGGCGGCACTGGAGCTCCGCAATCGGCCTTGAGCTGGTTCACTTGTCAGGATTAGGTCAAACACGATATTGTTCGGGCCCAAACGACAGGCCCGCAGCAGGCTCCACTTCAGAAACAATGCGCGGAGGTTCGGGTGGCTCATTTCGACATCAGTGGTCTGGAGGACGCGGCCGCCGAGCTCGTGACGCAGAACATCGACGTCGTACGCGTCGGCTACTCGGACCTGATTGGCACCGAACGCGGCCGGGACGTCCTGGTCAACCGATTCGCCCGTACCGTCGAAGACGGTGTGGCCTTCTGCCGGTCCGTCTACGGGACGACGCCAATGGGCGACGTCGTCGATATCGAGGGCGGGCTTGAGGCTGGGCTGCCCGACGTGCTGGCCTTTCCCGATCTCAGCACGATTCAAGTTGTGCCGTGGGAGCCCGGCGTCGCGCACGTGATCGCCGATGTCTACAACCCGGATGGCTCGCCGTCCGAGGAATCCCCACGCACGGTGTTGAAGCGGGTGGTCCAGCAGTTCGCTGATCTAGGCATGCGGCCGATTTCGGGTCCCGAACTCGAGTTCTACGTCCTGGAGCGAACTGATAAGAACCCGACCGGCTGGCAACGCTACGGAGAGGCAACCGGCAACGTCTACGTCGCCGGCTTGAAAGGCGACCCCGAGAATGTGTTGCTCCGTACGCTCCGGCATCTCTCGGCCTACGGACTCGAGGTGGTAGCCGCGAACCATGAGTTCTCCAGCGGACAGTTCGAGATCAACTTGTGGCACTCTGAAGCACTCGATGCCGCCGACCGCGCCTTCCGCTTCAAGAGCGCCATCCAGGAACTGGCACGTCAGGAGGACAAGCTGGCCACTTTCATGGCCAAGCCGTTCAACGATGAAGGCGGATCCGGATTCCATATTCACTTCTCCACCTGGGACGACGCAGGTCAACCGCTGTTCGACGACCCGAAAGCCGGTGACGGATTGTCGAAGACGGCCAAGTCGGCGATCGCCGGCGTGCTCGCCCACGCGCCCGCGCTGGCTGCCATCAGTAACCCGACCATCAACTCCTACAAGCGTTTCGGTCCCGACACCCTGGCTCCGTGGCTGATCGACTGGGGCTTTGACAACCGGAGCGCCATGGTGCGGATCCCCCCGGAGCGCGGCAAGGCATCTCGGATGGAGCTCCGGCTGGGTGACGCCAGCGCCAACCCTTACCTCGCCATTGCTGGGCTGCTTGCGGCGGCCTACCTCGGGATCCGCGACAGACTCGAGCCTCCGCAACCGCTGGAGGGCTACGGATACGACCCGAGCAAGGCCGACAAGCTTCCCGGTGATCTTGCGTCAGCGCTCGACGCCTTTGAGGCGGATGCCGACATGGCCGGAATCCTCGGCAAGCAGTTCGTCCAGACCTTCCTGACGTACAAGCGAAATGAGCTGGAACGCTTCCAGCACTGGGTGACCGACTGGGAATTTCGCGAGTACGCCTACCACCTGTAGATGAGGAGAGATCGTGCCGCAGCCCACCGCCGTACCACTTGATCAAGTCGATCTGACCGATTTGGATGCCTTTGCCCGTAATGAGGGCTGGGCGATGTTCGACAGGCTGCGCGCCGAGGACCCCGTGCATTGGACGCCGGAGGCACCGCCGAACCACGGTTTCTGGGCAGTGACCAGGTACGCAGACGTTGATGCGGTTGATCGTGATCCGGAGAGGTTCACCTCGACGAAGTATGTGAACCTCGAAGAAGTCGATGACGACTTGATGGATCTGCGACGGTCCATGCTTGAGACCGATGGGCTGCGCCACCGGGCGCTGCGGAAGCTGATCCAGCGGGAATTCGCTCAGGGACCGCTGGCTCGAAAGTATGAGGAGTTTTTGCGCGGTCTGACTAAGGTCACGGTCGACAACGCCTTGCAGAACTCCGAATTCGACTTTGTTGAGAAGATCAGCGCTGACTTTCCGATCAACGTTCTGGTAAGGCTGCTGGACGTACCAGTCAGCGATACCGGCATGTTGATCAACTGGGGCAACCAAATGGTCGCCAACACCGATCCCGATTACACCGACCATCTGATCACTGATCCCGATAGTGATCAGTACAAGCACCTGCCGTTCCGTTCCCCAGCCGCGCTGGAGGTCTTCGAGTACGGCCGCGAGCTCGCCCAACGGCGCAAGGGTGGGGACGGTACCGACTTGATCAGCATGCTCGTGAACCGCACGCCTGAGGACGGCGAGCCGCTTTCGGCGAGCGACTTCGACAACTACTTTCTGTTGCTCGTGATTGCGGGTAACGAGACGACGCGGCACGCGATCAGCCAATCGATGCTTGCGTTGATCGAGAATCAAGATCAACTGAAACTCTTGCAGGAGCAGCCGGAACTGATCCCGGGCGCAGTGGAGGAGTTCCTGCGTTGGGCGTCGCCGGTGTACCACTTCCGCCGCACAGCCACCCAGGACTTGGAGCTTGGCGGAAAGTCGATCAAGGCCGGCGACAAGGTTGTGATGTGGTTTGCCTCGGGGAATCGTGACGATGCCGTTTTCGAGGATCCGTATCGCTTCGACGTCACCAGGACCAATATCGATCACATGACCTTCGGCAAGGGCAGTCCGCACGTGTGCCTGGGGAGCGCGCTGGCCAGGATGGAGATCCGGCTCATGTTCACTGAGCTGATCCCCCGGCTCGCCTCAATCGAGCTGAACGGTGAGGTGAGCCGGGTTCGCAGCAACTTCATCAACGGAATCAAGAAGTTTCCGGTAAGAGTGGAGACCAATTGACCTCTCCGGACAGGGTCTCGGCGACCGCCTTCGTTGCCACGGCGCGGCCGGAGCGTTACATCAAGCAACTGGTCAGCCACTTCGGAAACAAGGTGAAGACCGACTTCACCGATGAAGGTGGAAGGCTCGAGTTCGACTTTGGAATTTGTGATCTCAGAGCTGTGCCGACGGGCATCGAACTGATCGGTACTGCCGAGGATGCGATGCAGCTCGAGACGCTCAAGGACGTGGTAGCTCGGCACCTCGTGCGTTTTGGTGCGAATGATCAACTCAGCGTCTCCTGGACCTAGGTTGGGGGGCTGCATGATCGATCATGCGGCGGCGGCTGGTCGTCGGCGCCGCAAGTCCTCCCGTTGTTGGGCGTGCAGGCGTCGGATGCGGGTGTTTTGTTGGGGTCGTGCTGTTGGTCGATCCACCTGGGCGGGATCCATTCGGGTAGTCCGTCGGTATTGATGCGGCAGCTCCAGCCTTTTTGCAGGAAATGAGTGTGGTGATACCGGCACAAGCAGGGTCATGTTGTCTACATCGGTCAGCCCGCCGCGGATCCAGTCCAGGATGTGGTGCCGGTCGCACCAGCTGGGCGGGTGGGTGCAGCCGGGAAAGGAACAGCCGCCGTCTCTGGCGGTGAGGGCCATGGTTTGGCCTTTGGAGGCCAACCGTTGGGTTCGTCCTAGTGCCAGCGGGATGCCGTTGCGGTTGATGATGGTGGGCCAGATCTCGGCTTCATCGGCTATCTGCAGCAGCTGCTGTGGGGTCAGCATTGATCCGTCACTGGTTTCGGCGAGGCCGGCTTTGGCTAGCAGCTCATCTATATCGATGGTGACGATCACTGATGCCGGGGTGCCGCCGGAGATCGGCTGGTCCTGCATTTTCAGCACTCGGCCGCAGACCTCATCCAACCCATCGTGCAGCCGTTGCCCATAGGGCCGCTCATCGGGAATGACGGTGGTGTTTGCGTTGTGGTCGTCGAGGCTGCTGCGGCGCGGCTTGGTGAGCGGGTCGAGGATGGCGTTGAGTTGGGCACCTACGGTGCCGCTGAGTTTGCCCTGCAGCCACCACATACCATCGCGGCGCTGCTTGAGTTCGAGATAGCGGCGGTCGTGTTGGAGTTGCTCATCGACTGGTTCCGGGCCGTCTGGATCGGCCGCATCCACCACCTTCAAGGCGTAGCGGTGTAGGTCGGCGGGTGCGAGCAGCGGCGCGTAGTCGGTGAGCAACTGTTCTGCGGTCTGCACAGCTTCGGGGTCGATTCCCGACCGGGAGAGTTGGTGCATGGCCCGTTCCACAATCTGCACCTTCTCA
>JAICEV010000101.1 GCA_025923975.1 Propionibacteriaceae bacterium | reverse complement strand
CCAGCAGCCCAGCCCGATGCCCTTCCACCGCTATCGGCCGTTCACCCCTATCGATCTTCCGGATCGGACCTGGCCCTCGAGTGTGATCACCAAGGCGCCGCGGTGGCTGTCAACTGATCTTCGTGATGGCAACCAGGCGCTGATCGATCCGATGACCCCGGCCCGCAAGCACAAGATGTTTGATCTCTTGGTGCAGATGGGTTACAAGGAGATCGAGGTCGGGTTTCCTTCTGCCAGTCAGACCGACTTCGACTTCGTCAGGCAGCTCATCGAGCAGGACAAAATCCCAGACGATGTGATCATCTCGGTGCTCACCCAGGCCCGTGAAGATCTCATCGAGCGCACCGCGGAGTCAATAGTGGGCGCCAAGAGGGCCACCATCCACATGTACAACGCCACGGCTCCGCTGTTCCGCCGCGTGGTCTTCCATGTCGACAAGGCCGAATGCATCGCCCTGGCCACGCGTGGGACTGAACTGGTGATGAAGTACGCCGAGCAGTATCTGGGCGACGTGGAGTTCGGATACGAATACTCACCGGAGATCTTTACCGGTACCGAGATGGAGTTCGCGGTCGAGGTCTGCAATGCGGTGATGGACGTCTGGCAACCAGCTGACGGCCGAGAGATCATCTTGAACCTGCCGGCGACCGTGGAGATGGCGACACCGAACGTCTACGCCGATCAGATCGAATGGTTCAGCCGGCATGTGCGCAATCGGGAGCATGTGGCAATCTCGCTGCACCCGCACAACGACCGCGGCACCGCCACCGCGGCGACTGAGTTGGCCATGATGGCCGGAGCGGATCGGGTCGAGGGATGCCTCTTCGGCCATGGCGAGCGTACCGGCAACGTGGACTTGGTCACGCTGGGGATGAATCTGTTCTCACAAGGAATAGACCCCAAGATCGACTTCTCACGGATTGACGAGATCCGTCGCACCGTGGAGTACTGCACCAACCTGCCGGTCCACCCGCGCCACCCTTACGCGGGGGACCTGGTCTACACCGCTTTCTCCGGCAGCCACCAAGACGCGATCAAAAAGGGCCTGGAGGACTTGGAGAGGCGGGCGCAGGCACAAGGCATCAGCGTCCGGGAGATCGGCTGGGAGGCGCCTTACCTGCCAATCGATCCCTACGATGTCGGCCGCACGTACGAGGCGGTCATCCGGGTGAACTCCCAGTCCGGCAAGGGCGGAGTCGCGTACATCATGAAGTCCGAACACAATTTGGACCTGCCGCGGCGGCTGCAGATCGAGTTCTCCAAGGCGGTACAGGCGCACACCGATGCCGGCGGGGGTGAGGTAAGCGCGAGCCGGCTCTGGGAGATCTTCCAGTTCGAGTATCTCGAGCCTGACACCCCACTGCACTTGGTGAGCATCGCGACGGCCTCGGCGCAGAACGGTCAGACTTCCCTCAGTGCCCAGATCGTGGCCAATGGTTCAGGCCAGATGATCACTGGCGAAGGGAACGGTCCAGTGTCGGCGTTCGTCGACGCCATTTCCACGCTCGATCACCACGTACGCGTGCTCGACTACGCAGAACACGCGTTGTCTGCTGGTGGTGATGCGCTCGCCGCAGCGTATGTGGAGTGCGAGGTCGGTGAGGGAGAGAACAGCGTGGTCGTGTGGGGAGTGGGTATGGACGCAAACATCGTCAACGCCTCGCTCAAGGCCGTCATCTCGGCTATCAACCGAGTGGCCTAGTCCATCTGCCACGCGGGATGCGCCTTACGCTGGCGCTTCCGAAGACAAATTTCCGACCATTGCGGGCAATTCGATGCTGGAGCACCATAGCTAGGCTCCAGAACCCCGCACTGGTCGGAAATTTGCTGCACAGCGAGCGCTGTCGCGCAAAGCAGTGCACCAGAAAACCTGCTGAATCCCCACCTACCAGGGTTATCGGAAGCCGTTAGCCGCGGTCCGAGCCGGGGCAGTCGGTGAGTAGATCCAGGCCCGGAAGAACGGCCCAAGATCAACTGTGGTGTACGACTGTGCTGCCGCCATCCAGTCCTCAAGTGTGCGACTCCCCGGACGTTGACCCCAATCCTTGGCCAGCTTGAAGAACGCTTCGTCGCCGATCACGTTGCGAAGTGCCTGAAGCGCCATGGGACCGCGTACGTAGACCGCATCGAAGAGATGCGCTCTGCTGGGGTCGATCATGGTGATCTTCCAGAAGTTATCGTTGTCGGCGAATCGCTGGTACGCGCGATTCAGAGAGTCATTTGCGCTACGTCCACCTCTCCGCTCTCTGGCTCCCCACTGGGCCCAGGACGCGTACCCCTCACTTATGAAAATGTCGTTCCATTGCCGCACGGTGACGTTGTCGCCGAACCACATGTGGGCTAGCTCGTGGTCGAGCAGACCTGACTCGAAGCCGGCGTTCAAGATTGACTTGGCGTCATAGATCGGTCTCGTCTGGGTCTCCAGCCCACCGAACAACAGCTGGTGCGCTGGGACGATGCCTCCGAGCTCGCTGAACGGGTAGGGCCCGAACATCGTCTCCAGCGTCCGAACCCGTTCTCCTGAGCTCACCAGCGCAGCAAACACCTTCTTTCGGTCCTCTGCTGACAGCTGCTCAGACACCGCATAGACGTATGGCAGGCCGCGCTCAATGCCCTGCTTCAGCTCGTACTGACCAATCGAAATGAAGTTCACATAGGTAGCCATCGGCTGTCGGGCGATCCAATGCCAGGTGTTGAAGTCGGTTTCCTTTCCTGCGTCGGCCGACTCCAGTTGGCCAACGCTGATGGCCTCCATACCAGCGGGCACCCGGATCGAGACGTCCATTAGGGCTGGATCCGACGGGTGATCGTTAGAGGGATACCACCACGCGGCGCTCTCCGGCTCACCAGCTACAGTCCATTCCCCGTTGGTGAACAACGACGGTTGCACATCGCCCTGCCGGACCTCGCCAGGTTTGCCTGAGTAGCCGATCTCAACCCGGAACGGGCTGCCAGCCGTGATTGGTTGTGTGGGCTTGACGTAGACGTCGGAGAAGCCTCTCGCAATGGCTTCTGCGGCCACACCATTGACAGTGACTGTGTCGGTCTGCAGGGCCAGATCGAAGTAGAACGAGTCGAGCTGCTGAGTGGCTCGCGCGCTGATCGTCGTCGTACCGGTAATGGACTGAGTGGCCGGATCCCAGTTGATCACGATCTGGTATTTGGTCACGTCATAGCCGCTGTTCCCAGCTTGTGGGTAGTAGGGATCGCCCAGACCAGGTTTTCCATCCGTAGCGTTGGGGTCCAGTGGGGCTGGCGTCGTCTCGCTGCCTGGACTCTGGCGCAGCCGGGCGATCGTCCAGGCCGCACCAACGGGTATGGCCAGTGCCGCGAGCAAGATCACCGGCATGATCACGGCGAGAAGGTACGCGATCCGATGGGGCCGCTGTACTGGTGGCTGCTGTATTGGTGGCTCTTGGGGCACGGCTGCGAACGCCTGTGACTCCTGCGGCGGCGGCCACTTCGGGTCAACGCTCGACATGCGCCAGGGATCTCAGGTTGCGGTCCAGATGCCAGGCAACGAAGGCTGCGGTGATCCCGCTCGTCTCCCGTGCCACCCGATCGGGCACCTGGCGCGTATCACCCCAGCGGCCCTCCAGTAGCGCACCGAGCAAGGCCAGGGTCTCCGGAGCGGGCCGCGCTGCTCCGGCTGGGCGACATCGCTCGCACACTGCCCCACCCAAGGCAGGGGAGAAGGCTCGGTGGGGACCTGCCACACCACAGCGGGCGCAGTCGGAGAAGGAGGGTGCATAACCGGCGACCGCCAGGGCTCGGAGCAGATAGGAGTCCAGGATCAACGTCGGGGGCCGACGTCCATCTGAGGTGCCGTGGTTGAGCGCTCGCAAGGCTCCTACGAGTAGCAGGTACTGCTGAAGTGCAGGCTCAGATTCCTCGACCACCAAGCGCTCGGCTGTCTCGAGCATGACCTGGCCTGCTGTGTACGCGGGATAGTCATCGGTCAGCGGTTCACCGAAGGCCTCGAGTGACTCGACTTGTGTGATCACATCGAGCGTGTGCCCAACGGCGAGCTGCAGGTCGATGTGGGAGAACGGCTCGAGTCGAGCGCCGAACTTTGACGTGGTGCGCCGGACACCTTTCGCCGCTGCGCGAATCTTGCCGTGACGCCGGCTCAGCATCGTGATGATCCGATCGGCTTCGCCGAGCTTGTGTGTACGAAGAACCACTGCTTCGTCACGGTAAGTCGGCACCTCGATATTGTCCCTGACATGGCCAAGCTTGCGAGGAGGGCACGACCGGCCCCCGCCTCCCCGCGGCCACACGCAAGCGGTGCCCGTCCGCCGCGAATTCCTGGCGGGCGCCTGCCGACCCATGTGGCGATCGTGATGGATGGCAACGGGCGCTGGGCAAAGGCGCGCAACCTTCCTCGGACCGAAGGCCACGCACGGGGTGAAGAGTCGCTCTTCGATGTGATCGAGGGCGCTATCGAGATTGGAGTGAAGTACCTCTCGGCGTACGCCTTTTCCACCGAAAACTGGAACCGATCAGCGGAGGAGGTTCGCTGGCTGATGGGCTTCAACCGCGATGTGATCAGGCGGCGGCGGGACCAACTAGATGCGATGGGCGTGCGGGTGCGATGGGCCGGCCGAGCGCCACGGTTGTGGCGAAGCGTGATCAGCGAACTCGAGGACGCCGAGCATCGCACTGTCGGCAATGATGTGCTGACGTTGCAGTTCTGTGTGAACTATGGTGGCCGGGCCGAGATCGTGGACGCCGCGCGACGGGTCGCCCAGCTGGCGGCCGAGGGTCGGCTGGATCCGCGCAAACTCACCGAGCAGCGATTCCGGCAGTTCCTTGATGAGCCTGACATCCCCGACGTCGACCTTTTTGTCCGCTCGTCGGGTGAGCAGCGGACATCCAATTTCCTGCTCTGGCAGAGCGCGTACGCCGAGCTGGTGTTTCTTGATCGGTTGTGGCCTGATTTCGACCGCCGCGACCTTTGGCGAGCGATCGAGCTGTACGCGCAGCGGGACCGCCGCTATGGGGGCGCGATGCCCAATGTCGTGACCGGCGAAGCCTGAGTCTTTGCGCTAACACGTATTGCAGGTGCCGAAGATCTCTAGGTCGTGACTGATCTCTCGGAAGCCGTGCTGCTCGGCGACCGCGTTAGCCCATTGCTCAACCGCGGGGCCGGACACCTCAACCGTGCGACCACAGGTGCGGCAGACCAAATGGTGGTGGTGTCCGGTCGAGCAGCGTCGATACGCCGTCTCGCCGTCGCCAGTTCGGATGGCGTCAAGATCGCCTGCGTCGCTCATCAGTTGCAGGGTTCGGTAAACCGTAGTCAGGCCGATGCGTTCGCCGTGATGCCGAAGATCGTCGTGGATCTGCTGAGCTGTTCGGAAGTCATGGCGATCGGACAGTATTTCCTCGACGGCGGCCCGCTGCCGGGTCTTGCGCTGAGCACCCGACGGCTTGATCGTCGTCCCTGTTGTGGTGGCCGGCTTGGTCGTCATCTCGGTGCTCCTCGGCGGCTTCGGCCGGGCTGCTCAGTGCTCATCGTAGTGATCGGCATGGGCAGCGTGCCGATGTCCTTCATGGATGAAGTCGGTGTGGTCCCCGTGCTGCACTGCGGGATGCCCGCAACCTGGTGCATGGCGATGAGGGTGGTTCTCGGTGATCGTGTGCGGCGCCGCGAGTTCATCATCATCGACCAGTTCCGGGAGTACGGCCCCGGCACGGCGCCGTCGGAGCACATAGGAGAGTGGCCAACTGAGCACGAAGACCGCGATGGCGAGCAGCACGATGAACGCGCCAGGCGCCGCATCGACATAGAACGAACCCACGGCTCCGGCAACCGCCGTGGTAGCACCGATGGCGATAGCGCAGATAAGGGCTGCGGTGAAACCGCGTACCAGGTTGCGCGCTGCGGCCACGGGAACCACCATCAGCGCGCTGACGAGCAAGAGCCCCACCGTTCGCATCGCCAATGCCACGGTCACAGCGGCCAGCGAGACGACTGCGATGTGGTAGAGCCGCACTCGCAGACCCTGGGTGCGGGCAAACTCGTCGTCGGTTGCTACGGCATACAGCTGTGGCGACAGTCCGAGAGTGGTTACCAAGATCACGATGGCGAGTACTCCGACCAGCGCTAGGTCGTCTCGAGTCACCGTCGTGAGTGAGCCGAAGAGGTACTGCGCAAGCCCACCGGCTCCGACACCGGAGATGCCGGAAAGGAACACGCCCGCGGCAAGGCCTCCGTAGAAGAGAATGGCGAGCCCGACGTCGCCGCTGGCCTTGCCACGCTGACGGAGTACCTCGACCACCACGGCACCTGCGATACAGGCGGCCACGGCGATCGGAATCGGTGCTGTGCCCGTTAACAGAGCTAGGCCGACACCTGCAAGGGCCACGTGACCAAGGCCGTCACCCAGCAGGCTGAGCCGGCGCTGGACGACGTAGGTGCCAATAGCGGGTGCGATCAGACCGGTGAGCAGTGCGGCGATCAGAGCGCGTTGCATGAATGGATACGACAAGATTTCGATCACGGTTCGACAGCACCGCCCAACCAGCTGCCGGCAGCTCCACCATGATCATCAGAAGTCCGATCATGATCGAGATGCTCGTGGCCGCCGAACCGTCGATAGTGTTGCCCAAGATCGCCGAGCGGGCCGTCGTGGGCTACCCGACCATCACTCAACACCACTGCCCGGTCAATGAGGTCACCGAGTGGCCCAACATCGTGCAACACCACGAGCACGGCAGTGCCTGCCGACAACAGCTCGGCCAGCACCTCTGCAAGCACCCGCTGGTGCTCGAGGTCAACCCCAGACGTGGGCTCGTCCAACACGAGAAGGTCTGGCTGACCAGCCAAGGCGCGTGCCACCAGGACTCGTTGTTGTTGGCCGCCGGAGAGGTCAGCGATGTCGGCGTTGCGCTGCTCGGACAGACCGACCAGCGTGATGGCTCTGTGTACGGCCTCGCGGTCGTCTTGACGCATCGGTCGGAAGGGCCGTCTGCGCGCCAACCGTCCGGCTGCAACAACCTCCCTGACCTTGGATCCGCCGAGGAGCGCCACCGACCGTTGCGGAACGTATCCAACGCGGTACCACTCTCGGAAGCTTCGCAGGGGCGAGCCGAACAGCCGCACCGTGCCCCGTTGGTGCGGAAGCAGGCCGAGGAGCGTACGAACCAGGGTGGATTTCCCGGAACCGTTGCCACCTATCAGAGCCACGGCCTCTCCGGTCCGTATCGAGAGGCTGACACCGCGCAGCACCGGTAGCCCGCCCAATTCGACGGTGAGATCGTCGGCCGCCAGCACGCTGCTTCCGTCTAGGAGCATTGCCCTGCCTTCCGGAGTGCCGCCAGGTTGGCGGACATGACCGAGAGGTAATCGTGACCGCGCGACTGTCTGGTGATGCCCTCGACGGGATCCAGCACGTCAGTGACAAGACCAAGATCACCAGCAATTGCCTGGGCGACGGCCGGTGAGACCAGCGTCTCGGAGAAGATGGTGGTGATCCCTGTGGCCTGCGCCTGGTGCTGAACCTCAGCGATGCGCGCCGGCGAGGGCTCCAAGTCGGGGCTGAGACCACTAATCGCGATTTGTCGTAAGTGATAACGCCCAGCGAGGTAACCGAAAGCAGCGTGAGTGGTCATGAACTCGGTTCGCACACAGTTCGCCAGGCCTGAGTTGAACGACCGATCGAGATCGTCCAGATCTTTGATGAGTGTGTCGGCATTGCGCTCGTAATCGGCTGCATGGGTGGGATCGATGGTCGAGAGCCGTTGTGCTACGGCGCGAGCGATCCGAGAAACTGCCGTGGGATCCAGCCACACATGCGGATCCAGATCTGAATGATCACGTTCTGGTCTATCTCCATGATCAAGGTCACCGCCTGTCGATGCCAGCGGTCTCAGGGGGACAACTGTTGTGGTGTCAATGACGTCAGGGTTTTCGCTCTGCGTCACCGCCTCGTCAACCGCTGCCTGGAAGCCCTTCTGGTAGATCACCAGACTCGCGGTGGTCAGACTCGCAACCTGCCGAGGGGTGAGCTCCAGGTCATGTGGCTCGGCCCCTGGCTGAGTCAGGTTAGTGACCGTTGCCTGATTCCCTGCAATGCGCTGGGCGACGAACTGCAGTGGATAGAACGCAGCCACGATGCTGAGCTGCCCCGACTGGCTCCTCTCGATTGTGTGAGCCGGGCGCACGGTCACGCATCCTGCAACCGCGAGGAGAGGCACCAGGCAACCGAGCACGCCCAGCCACCGTGCCCTAACCGACATGAGAACCATTTTCATTAAGGCTTCGGGCGAAGTCAAATGAGGTAGCTAGGAGTATTCGAGTAGAGCTAAGTGGCGAGGGTGCGCCGACGGGGTTCGTCCTCGGTGGGCCAAACCGCCACGTCTGGGTCCTACGCGAATCTGGCTGTGCCTGACCGTCTTCGCCCTGCTGAGCGTCACGGTGGCCCCTAGTCTTCGCTGTCTGGGTACGACATTAGGCCCCACGCCGTCACTCCCAGCCAGCGCGGAAGCCCATCAAGATCGACGAGTCCTGCGGGCATTAGCAACCCGGCCGGGATTAGCTCTTCACCCCGCCGCTCCTTGCTGGAGAACCACGAGCCCGCGATCACCCAGACGCACTAAATACGGATATCGTCGCGGCCCTGTGCGACCTCGCGAAGATGATCGATCAGGGGTTGAAGCTCGGGTTGTCTCGCAGTGAGCAACGCTCACCATGGAGCGCCGAGGGAAGTATCTCGTCTTTGGTGGACATACCCCAGGTTTGTCGGTACACGGCCCGCGCAAGAGCGAGCCATCTGCGAGAGTTCTAACGCCAGGCCAACTCAGAAGAAGGGAATGAAATGGCCGATGACCGAAAACACTGAGAACGGCGACGCAACCAAACCGTCCGGCCCGATCGAGGTCTGGATCAGGCAGGGGAAGTTGGCCACCTTCACCTGCATGGTCGTCTACGAGGACGAGTCCACCTATGAATTCGACCTTGTGTCACGAACGCTGGCGGCTGCCCAGCAGGAGGCAACCGGGCGGTTGATGCCCGACGGCTACCAGGCGGCCGGTGGATGGAGTCCGGTGGAAACTTCGCGCACATTCCTGCCTGGGGAACCTCGACGCGGCAAGCCCCGGCCCCGACGTCGTGTACTTAACACATCGCGGGAGGTGGGGCTCTAGTCATGTGCAGCCGACAGGCGCTCCGGCGCGGCGGCGCAGGTAGCGGCGGCGATCGAGCCGGGTGCATTGACCGGAACGATCATCGTGAAGGGTCTTACGGTTTCACCGGGTGGCAGCCGCTGGAGCCTCCCTCGCCGTCTCAGGGGCGGCATCACTGGCCACCGCCAACATTGGGAAGCCGCTCCAGCTGCACGGCATTGATTTCGTTCAAATCGACCATGACGATTTTCGGGCCGAGGCGATAGGCAGAAGTTCTGCCGGGGCGATGTAACGCCTCAACGTTTTGACTGAGATGTGGTTCTGCTCAGAAGCCGTCTTCAGTCTTGCTAAGAGTTGTGCCACGGTGGCCTTCTTATGTGTGAATTGGAAGAATTCCCCCAGAGACCAAAGCACGCCAAAGCGTCTCCCATTCTCAAACCAAGAAGCCGATTGCACGGAATGGACAGATGGCCTTATGCCCAGGGACTACTTTGGCGAGCGCGTCGCCGCGCGCTACGACGAGACGTCGGCCGACATGTTCGAGGCTGCCGAAGTCGAGCCGGTTGTCAACTTCCTCGCCGAGCTGGCCACGGATGGGTCGGCTCTCGAGCTCGGGATCGGCACCGGCCGCATCGCATTACCGCTCTCGCAACGCGGCATCCGCGTACATGGCATTGATCTGTCCGAGGCGATGGTGGCGAGGTTGCAGGCTAAACCAGGCGCAGAACAGATCGGTGTGACGGTCGGCGACTTCGCCACGACGACCGTTGAGGGCCGTTTTTCTGTTGCCTATCTGGT
>JAICEV010000100.1 GCA_025923975.1 Propionibacteriaceae bacterium | reverse complement strand
CTGATCGTCGCGCGCGTGCTTGGCTCGCCGCAGCTGTTGTGTACCGGTTTCGATCGCTTTCGTGCGACAGACAAGCCGATAGTGGTGCTGGGCGGCGAGCAGGCGCCTGATGCTGCGCTTATGGAGCTGTCGACTGTTCCGATGGGGGTGGCCGCCGACGCCCACGTTTACCTGGCCAATGGCGGTCCGGACAATCTCCGGCAGCTACATGCGTTTCTCTGCGACACCGTGCTGCTTACCGGTGTCGGCTTCCAGCCGCCGGTCCAACAGCCAGTTTGGGGTGTGCTGCCCCGAGAGACACCGATCGGAGCGTCCCGACCACGCATCGGCATCCTGTTCTACCGCGCTCAATACGCTGCCGGGAACATTTCCTACGTGGCGGCGCTCGCCGACGCTGTCGACGCGGCCGGTGGCATCGGCGTACCGATCTTTGCCACCTCGTTGCGCGATGCTCCTGCGGATCTGCTCGAGTGTCTGGGCGGCTGCGACGCCTTGATCACCACTGTGCTCGCGGCCGGCGGTACCAAGCCGGCCACTGCAGCTGCTGGCGGGGACGATGAAGCCTGGGACGTACGCGCCCTGGCGGCGCTGGACATTCCGATCTTGCAGGGGCTGTGTCTCACCTGGGACCGAGCCTCGTGGGCTGCCTCGGATGAGGCCATGACTCCGCTTGACGTGGCGTCGCAGGTGGCGGTCCCCGAGTTCGATGGCCGCATCATCACCGTGCCCTTCTCCTTCAAGGAAACGGACCTAGATGGGCTGCCGGCCTATGTCCCTGATCATGAACGGTGTCGCCGGGTAGCCGAGATTGCGGTCAACCACGCCCTGCTACGGCAGATTCCACCTGCGCATCGGCGCATCGCGATCGTGCTCTCGGCTTACCCGACCAAGCATTCGCGCATCGGGAACGCTGTTGGGCTGGACACCCCCGTCTCAGTGATCAAGTTGCTGCGAGCGATGCGTGCCGCCGGGTACGACCTGGGTGCGCCGGGCGAGATTCCGGGAACGGGTCCACTCGAACCGGTCGAGGATGAGCATCCGGATACCACCGCAGGCAATGCGCTGATTCACGCTTTGATCGCGGCGGGCGGGCAGGACCCGGACTGGCTCACCGCCGAACAGCTATCCGGCCAGCCGGTTCGCATTGCGGCACAGACCTACCGTCGCTGGCTGAGCGAGCTGCCTGCTGATCTTGTCGCGGCGGTAACTGATGTTTGGGGCGAGGCGCCAGGGGAGCTGTTCGTTGACCGCAGCAGGGATGGGGACGGTGAGATCGTCGCTGCCGCACTGCAAGCCGGCAGGGTTGTGATCTTGGTGCAGCCGCCGCGGGGATTCGGGGAGAATCCGATCGCGATCTACCACGATCCTGATCTTGCTCCGTCGCACCACTATCTGGCCGTCTACCGCTGGCTGGAGCGGGAGTTCGGCGCACATGCGGTGATTCATGTCGGCAAGCACGGCAATCTGGAATGGCTGCCCGGCAAGAATCTGGGCATGTCCGCATCGTGCGGCACCGATGCGGCCATCGGCTCACTGCCTCTGATCTATCCCTTCCTGGTGAACGATCCGGGTGAGGGAACCCAGGCGAAGCGTCGGGCACATGCCACGATTGTTGATCATTTGGTGCCGCCAATGGCCCGTGCTGAGACCTATGGCGACATTGCCAGGCTGGAGCAACTGCTCGATGAGTATGCACAGGCCAATGCGATGGACCCGGCCAAGGCACCGGCATTGCGTGGAGAGATCTGGACGCTGATTCAGGCAGCGCAGCTGAATCATGATCTTGGTCTGGATGCCGCGCCGGACAAGGAGGTCTTCGACGAGTTCGTGCTGCACGTCGACGGCTGGTTGTGCGAGATCAAGGATGCGCAGATTCGGGACGGGCTTCATGTCCTTGGCCAAGCGCCGCAGGGTGACGAGTTGATCAACTTGGTGCTGGCCGTGCTGCGATCACCCCAGATCTTTGGTGGTGTCAGCGCCGTGCCGGGGCTCCGGACGGCCCTGGGACTCGCAGACAGCTCATTGACGCAAACGGATGCCGTTGAGACCCAAGCTCGGGAGCTGGTGACGGCTCTTGCGGCGTCCGGCTGGTCCGTTGAATCTGTTCCGACGATCCTGAGGCGCATTCTCGGAACCGAGAACGAGGCAGCTGGTTCGGCGCTAGCTTTTGCATGCCAGGAGGTAGTACCGAGGCTCGCCCGCACCGAGGATGAGATCAACGCTATCTTGCACGCCCTGGACGGGGGATATGTGCCGGCCGGGCCGTCCGGCTCGCCGCTGCGTGGCTTGATCAACGTGCTGCCGACGGGCCGCAACTTCTATTCCGTCGATCCCAAGGCGATTCCCTCTCGCCTGGCGTATCAGACCGGTCAGGCAATGGCCGAATCGCTGCTACAGCGACATCTTGCGGAAGCGGGGGAGTATCCACAGTCGGTGGGGTTGTCCATCTGGGGCACCTCGGCAATGCGGACCAGCGGCGATGACATTGCCGAGGTGTTGGCGCTGCTTGGTGTGATGCCGGTCTGGGACGACGCTTCCCGCCGGGTGGTAGGGCTTGAGGCGATCGATCTCGCTGAGTTGGGCCGGCCGCGGATTGACGTAACGGTCCGCATCTCAGGCTTCTTCCGCGACGCGTTCCCGCATGTCCTGGCGATGCTTGACGATGCCGTACGCCTGGTAGCAGATCGCGATGAGCCGGGCCACCTGAACTTCGTCCTGCAGCACGCACAACATGATCTTGCATTGCACGGTGACCAGCGGCGGTCCACGACCCGGATCTTCGGCTCCAAGCCTGGGTCGTACGGGGCCGGGATACTGCCGCTCATCGAGGCTGGCAACTGGCGCAATGATCATGATCTTGCCGAGGTCTACTCGGTATGGGGCGGTTTCGCGTACGGCCGTGATCTTGATGGCATTCCGGCTCGGGAGGACATGGAGGCCAACTACCGGCGGATCGCGGTGGCGGCCAAGAACGTGGACACCCGCGAGCATGACATCGCCGACTCCGATGACTACTTCCAGTACCACGGCGGCATGGTGGCGACCGTACGCGCACTGACTGGCGGCGAACCGAAGGCCTACGTCGGTGACTCGACCAGTCCCGATAACGTCCGGACCCGATCATTGACCGAGGAGACAGCCCGGGTATTCCGGGCCCGGGTGATCAACCCACGCTGGATCACCGCCATGCAGCGCCACGGCTACAAGGGTGCTTTCGAGCTGGCAGCGACAGTGGACTACCTCTTCGGCTTTGACGCCACCGCCGGGGTAGTGACGGATTGGATGTATGCGCAGCTGGCTGAGAACTATGTGCTGGAGAAGGACAACCAAGACTTCATGAAGCACGCCAATCCCTGGGCGCTGCGCGGCATTATCGAGAAGCTCAGTGAGGCTGTTGATCGCGGGATGTGGCAGAAGCCGGATCCGGAGTTGATCACTCAGCTGCAGCAGGTCTACCTGGAGGTCGAGGGAGATATTGAGGACGCCAGCGAGTGAACGGACGCTCAACAACATCGGGAACGCCGGGTGCCACGATTAGCTCGACTCATTGATCCCCGTGGCGGCGTCAGGTAATCTTGACGGCACAACATGATCATTATGGAGAGTGCGTTCAAGCACGGACTTTCGGCGGCTGACATCGTCCACGCCTACGAGAACGTCTTGGGCTCCTTCCAAAGGATCCAGTGGAGATGCTGGTTGGACCAGCCAGGGACGGCCGTCTGCTTGAGCTTGGCGTCATTCTCGAGGAGCCCGAGCGCTCATCCACGCCGACTATGCACGCCCCTCGATCATTGCCCGAATCTTCGGGAGACGAACATGACTACAAAGCCCAAGATCACCGACAAACAGGCCCTGCGTGAGTTGGAGGACTTCGACCCAACTGACGTTGACTTCCAAGATCTGTCGACGCTCGCCGCTATCAGTGCCTGGGCTCGAGAGCGCGATGAGCATGACTCGAAGCTGGTAGGGCTGGTGCGCGCTGCGCGTGCTCAGGGTGCTAGCTGGGCGCACATCGGGGCGCGCCTCGGTATCACGAAGCAGGCAGCCCACGAGCGCTTTGCAGAGGAGATCGCCTAAGCCCCGTCGCCACGGCACAGGTCCATCGACGCGCTTCTGGCGCAGGGACAGCTAGCGGCTTGTTGGCTCTACGCGAGCGAGGATTGCATCCGCCACCGCATCCGGCTCGGTCTCCGGCAGCCAGTGACCAGCCTCCAGCTCGATCACCTCGTACGGACCGACGACGTAGTCAGCTGTCAGCTCGACGGCGCGCCGGGCGAGGGCGAAGTCGTGCCGCCCCCAGATATAGCTGGTCGGTACCTTGATCGTCCCAAGCGGCTCGCGCATAGAAAGTGGAATGCCGCGATACCAGTTCAGCGCGCCGGTGAGCGCGCCTGGCTCGGCCATTGCCTCGGCATAGCGATCGGCAAATACGGCCGGCAGGCCGTTATCAACCAATGACTTCGCGAGCGTGCGCCGAACGAGCGCCTCGGGCAGCGCCGGCAATTGAATGAGCGCCATATACCAGGAGCGCAAGCCCTGCTTGCTAGTCAACAGGGATTTGACGAACGCAGCCGGGTGCGGCGTGGATAGAACAGTCAGCGTCGCGACCCGATCAGAGTGCCAGCCCGCCACGCCCCAGGCCTGATTGCCGCCCCAGTCGTGCCCAACAAGATGAGCTTGTGCAAGGCCGGCAGTATCGAGCAGCGCCACGACATCCGAGGCCGTCACGGTGGTTCGATAGTCCCGCCGACGAGTCGGACGCGCAGCTCGGGTATAGCCGCGCTGACTCGGAGTAAGCGTCCGGAGCCCTGCCGCGTTCAGCCGACTGGCGACGGCCGCGAAGCTGGACGGCTGCTGCGGAAATCCGTACAGCAGCACCACAGCCGGCGCATCCGCAGGTCCGGAATCGAGAACCTCGAAGCGCAGCCCAGGCCGCACGAAATGGTCCACATGTCTCCTTTCCAAGCCCAAGGTTTCAGCATGGCAGAGTGTGGCTCAACTCTTACGCACCGCAGGGAGTGAGTGATGACTGACGAGCGAAAGATCTTGGAACGCGTGCTCGATGAGGCAACCGGTTTTCTCGACAGTCTGCCCGGTAGGCGGGTCGCGCCGCGTACCGATGTTGATGGCGTAGCGGCCGCCCTGCGGCGTCCGTTGCCTGAGGAGGGCGCAGAGCCGCTTGAGGTCGTCGAGGAGTTGATCGCCGGCGCCGAGCCGGGAATCCTGGCAATCCCGTCGGGGAGGTTCTTCGGCTGGGTGATGGGCGGCGTGTTGCCTGCCACGCTGGCTGCCGACTGGTTGACCTCGACCTGGGACCAGAACGCTGGCCTGCTGGCGACCTCGCCGGCCGCCGCGGGCGCTGAATGGGTGGCCAGCGAATGGCTGCTCGACCTACTCGGTCTGCCTGCCACCTCAGCAGTGGGTTTCGTAACCGGCGCAATGATGGCCAACTTCACCTGTCTGGCCGCGGCTCGTCACGAGGTGTTTCGCCGGGTGGGCTGGAACGTCGAGCGCGACGGGCTGCATGGCGGGCCGGAGGTAACCGTGATCGTTGGGGAAGAACGTCACGAGACCGTCGATGTGGCGCTGCGGTTTCTTGGGTTGGGCGAGGCACAGAGCATCATTGTTCCTGCCGATGATCAAGGTCGAATCCGGCTCGACGCTCTCGGCGACACCCTGGCACAGGTCGGCGACAACCCGCTAATCGTCTGCCTGCAAGCGGGGAACGTGCACAGCGGAGCCTTCGACCCGATCCAGGATGCTGTTGATCTTGCACATCGGCACGGAGCCTGGGTCCATGTCGACGGGGCGTTCGGGCTGTGGGCCGCTGCGTCGGCCCAGTATCAGCAGCTGGTCGCGGGACGAGAGCAGGTCGATTCCTGGGCCACAGATGCGCACAAGACACTCAATGTGCCTTACGACAGCGGCATCGCCATCGTGGCCAACGCCGAAGCGATGTATGCCGCAATGGGTGCGCACGCCGCCTACTTGATTCAGGACGAGCGGCCTGACCCGTTTTCCACAGTGCCGGAGTTTTCCCGCCGGGCCCGAGGCTTCACGGTCTGGGCAGCACTGCGTTCGCTCGGTCGCCGCGGGGTAGCCGAGATGGTTGAGCGGTTCTGCGCGCATGCCCGTCGTTTCGCTGCGGGTTTGTCCGAGTTGGACGGCGTACGCGTAGTGAACGACGTGGTGTTCACCCAGGTCTGCGTGTCGTTCGGGCCCGACGAGGTGACGCGCGAGGTAGTCGCACGGCTGCTCAAGGACGGCACCGCGTGGATGACACCATCGACCTGGCACGGACGAGCGGTGTTGCGGATCTCGGTATCGAACTGGCGGACCACTGATGACGATGTGGACCGCAGCCTTGCTGCCGTACGTCGGATTCTCGCCGAGGTTCGTGCGGGCTGAGGTCACACGGGCCCGGAATACTGACGCCGAACGATCAGCGTCAGTGCAGGTTGGCCTTGAGCACGATGATCAACATTCCGAGCGCAGCACCTGCCGCAGCGCTCATCAGGCTGCCGCCGAGGCCAAGTCCGCCGCGTCGACCGGCCAGGAAACTGTAGATCGTTAGCAACACCGTGCTGGCGATCACGGCAATCCAGGCACCCGTACGGAGTTCTATGCCGACGAGTTGGATGACCAGCAAGATGATGGCGGGCAGGCTCGCCGCCGCGAGAATGGGCCACGTCTCTGCCAGCGCCTCTTTCAGTGCGTCAACAGGATGCGTCCGGTGTTTGACGGAATCACCAAGGGTTCGAGCATGGAGATGCGCCAGCCAGTAAATGAACGCCGTTCCGAGAATGGCAATAACGATCCGCGTCTCGCCCAGATGTCCGGCCGATGCGGCAATGACCGCGGTGGACACCACAGTGCCCGTGATGATCCCTTCGCCGTTGATCATCCCGAGTGGGTCGCGTTCACGCTCCACGTGCGGCGAGGCGTGGCCGCCTTCATGCCTGGCCATTTGGCGGCAAGTCAATCCAAGCCTTGGCCCGCCGTCAAGGTACACCACGTGCAGTTTTGGTGGAGAACGAGCACTCAGCCACATTCTCGGCTCAGAGAAGATCGCCCCGTCGGTCGTCCGGCCGAACTAGTTCACCGACTGTTCAGCACGCGATCCAATACCTCGGGACGGTCAGTCATGATGCCGTCGACACCGAAGCTCAGTAACCGTCGCATGGCCGGTTCGTCGTCGATGGTCCAGACATCGACCCGGAGTCCACGATCGTGTGCTTTGCGGACGAATCGGCGAGTCGTGACGGGCACGATGCCTTTGTATTTCTCGGGGGCCTGCAGGGCCTGGAACGGCGGGTCGTACAGGCTGCCGAGGCGGAGTAAGTGAAGGATCCAGTAGCCCACGAGCTCTACGCCGGAGGAGGCAGTGGCGACCTTTCCTTGGCTGGCCCTGCGGAAACGTGAAATTGTGCCCCGATTGTCTGAGACCACCAAGGTGCGTTCCAGCGCCCCGGCGGCCTCGATCTGACGGAACACGGCCTCCTCGATGCCGGAACGGCGACCCTTGATTTCGATATTGAAAGGTGCGTCCGGAAATGCGTCGTACAAGGTCTCAAGTGTCGGGATCTTGACGCCCTTGGCTCGCCACGGAAAAGTCAAACCGTCCGGACTGAAGCGATATCCGGCGTCAAGCCTCTGCAATTCCGAGACAGTCTTCTCGGCCACGGGTCCGATGCCGTCGGTTGTCCGGTCTACGACAGCGTCATGAATAACGACGATGGTGCCCTCGGCGGAGGCATGCACGTCACATTCCACCACTCCGCCGCCCAGCGCAAACCCCTCGCGAAATCCCTCGATCGTGTTCTCGGGTACGACTTTCGCACCACCGCGATGAGCGAAGTTGATCGGCCAACCGCGCGGAGTCGGCGGTTTGGGCGTCGCAGCTCTCGACGTGAGCCGCCCGACGGCAGCGGTTGCCAGCGTGCCCGCCAAGGCACCAAGAATGAAAGATCCCGCTCCTAGCCGAATCTCCCAGATGTTGTCGGCGACGACTGGCGAATCTCCCTGTTGCTTGATGATCGCATTGCTCATGCTGGAGCCTTTCGGTGTTCTCCTGCACTGCGAGCGTCGGTCGCGAACAGTGCCCGGAAATATGCTCCTAGAAACATAGAGCAACTCGGTCTTGTCACGGCATGGCAGCAGGGGTCGCTGGGCCCGTGGTATTTGGCCATCTGCTGTGCACCTCATCCGGCAAGTGGTCAGAAACAACATGAAAATGGCGATTTCCGGGTTGTCTTCGACCACTTTCGGGATCAGCCAGCAAGTCCGCCATCTCTCGCCCGGTCATCAGGCTCTCAGCCTGTCATGTCCTGCGAACCTGGTACTGCCCTGGCGAGCTTGAGAGAACGCGCCGTGAAGATCGTGTCGAGCGGCCTCATGATCAGCAGTCGCGACCCATCGACGCTGCAAGCCGGCCGGTCGCGATGGACAGCGGTGCAGAATCGCATTCATGACCGCGTCAGGGAACCCGTATCGACACCACACCCACCGCCTCGACCTCGACGACCCCACGATCCGCGAGTGGAGCGCCACCGTGTTGCTCGCTGATCCCGATCAGGGCATCGTTCTGGATCGGTCCGCGTTCTATCCCGGCGGCGGCGGGCAGCCGCCCGATCACGGCGTGCTGCTGTGGGGGAATGTTCGGACTCGAATCGTCGGCACGCGCAAGGGTGACGACCTCTTTCTCCTGCCGGCAGAGGCTGACCCCCTGCCCCCGGTGGGCACAAGCGTCCACGGTGGCCTCGATGACGAACGCCGCACCAGCCTCATGCGTACGCATTCCGGCCTGCACGTGCTCAGTGCGATCGTGCTGCGGGACTTTGGTGCCCCTGTTACCGGTGGGAACATGGAACCACTCATCGCCCGGATGGACTTCGACCTGTCCGATGTGCCCGCAGACTTCAAGCAGCGCGTCGAGGATGCCTGCAATGAGGCGGTGCGCCTCGACCGGCGGATCGACGTCCGGGTGCTACCGCGGGAGCGGGCCCTGGCAATCCCGAACATCATCCGCACCGCGAGCGACCTGCTGCCGCCAGACATCGAGATGGTGCGGATCGTAGACATCGACGGCATCGACATGCAGGCCGACGGCGGTACCCACGTGGCCTCCACCGCCATGATCGGCCACATCGCGGTGACGAAGATGGAGAGTAAGGGCCGCGGCTTCCGCCGCCTCCGGATCCGGATCGAGGACGCTCACTAGCACCGACCTGCACCCGACCAACCACGTCACGTAGCCGGGCTCATGCTCCACTGCGCTAGCGCGAGGGCATCGTAGTCCGGCAAGTCAATGGCGTCGTCCAATGCAGTGGCGAGCTCGCCAGCCAAGATGTATGCGCCCGCCAGGGCCAGACTGGTGCCCAGGCCTGTTAAGCCCACGACAGAGAGACGCCGAGACTGTGCTGAGCACCGAACGCATTGTGGGGGCGGCGATCGCCGTGGCGGACAGGGAAGGTCTTGGCGCGCTCTCGATGCGCCGAGTTGCGGTCGAGCTTGACGTGGCCACCATGTCGCTGTATCGCCACGTCCGGGACAAGGACGACCTACTGATACGAATGATGGACGCGGCGTTCGCCGAGTGGCAGGCGCCGCCGCGACAGTCAGGCGACAGCTGGCAAGAGACTGTCGCCGTGGCGGCCCGGCAGCTCTGGCAACTCTTCCGCAGACATCTCTGGCTGGCGACGGCGTACTCGCTGACCCGGCCATTGGTCGTGCCCAGCGGTCTGACCTACACCGAGCACGTGCTGTCCACATTGCTCGGGCGCGGCTTGAAGCCGGCCACGGCGTTCTCCATGCATTTGATCTTGTTCAATTACGTCCGCGGTTTCGCGACCAGCGTGGAGATGGAGGCTACCGCCGAGGCAGACACAGGAGTTACAGCGGACGAGTGGATGGATGTCCAAATGCCGGCTCTCACGGCAGTGTTGGCT
>JAICEV010000099.1 GCA_025923975.1 Propionibacteriaceae bacterium | reverse complement strand
GTTCACTACTCCGACATTGTGCTGATTGTCGCCGCAGTGATCGTCTTCAACTGGGTTTTCAATAACACAAGAGGCAGCGTGCTGATCATCATGCTGATGCACGCGGCGAACAATGCTGCTTCCGGCAGCTTCTTCTCCCCGATGTTCTCGGGAGCTGACTCAATTCGCCAGTCGTGTTACTGGCGCTGGTCTGGGTCGTCGTCGCTGGCTTGGTTATCGCAATCGCTGGTCCGACAAACCTCTCCCGCAAACACCTGAGGCAGCAGGAAGCAGTTCCGGATGCAGAACCAGAGAGTGTCGGACAAATTCCCAAGGACGCGGGAGTGTGATCATGTCATCGAAGATCAAATCGGGCGGAATAGCGGGTGTGGTGGCAGCTGCGCTCTTGATCCTGTCGGCCATCCTCTATCAACTGAGTCCCGTTCAGCGAACGTACGACTCCGCTACCAGCTATCTCTACCTCGGCGTCACACTCGTTGCCTACGTCGCAGTAATCGTTGCCGTACTGGGCATTCACGCGTTGCACAGCGGAAGGCCTCGGTACGGCCGATTGGGGACAACCGGAACGGTGCTAACAATCGTCGGCTACGCGATCATCGCTGTCATGACAGTGATCAGCATGGTGCAGGGACGCCCATCGTTCCTCACTGTCCGCCTTGCCAGCGCAGGAGTGTTGCTTGTCGGCTCCGTGCTTCTCGGCGTAATCATTATTCGAGCCCGGTTGTTGCCCTGGTGGTGCGGCGCGCTGCTCATCGTGGCCTTCCCACTGGGCCATTTCGCGAATGCGATCTTCGGTGCTGCTGAGAATCTGCTGTTGGCATTGCTCTGGGGCTCTATAGGCATCGCGCTGCTGACACGACGTCAAGGAGTGACTGCGCCGGCCGCAACGCAGGCAGCGGAGTCCGGCTGACCTTGAAGGGTGGTTAGAGGGCTGGTGAGAAAGCATCCGCTGGTCGCGTTCTTCGTTTTGGCGTACCTGCTGACCTGGTGGATCTATCCGCTGCTGAGGTACTCGCCGCTCCTCGGCATTTTTGGGCTCTTTGGGCCGGCACTTGCCGCGATCATCATGGCGGCCGTGACAGATGGCAAGGCAGGCGTCAAGGCACTGCTCAGCCGCGTCGTACGTTGGCGGGTCGGATTGCCTTGGTATGTAGTCGCGCTCGGGCTGCCGACTGTGCTGTCGCTGGTCACCGCCGGTCTGAGTTACCTGCTTGGTGTCTCTGAATCCGTTCAAGTTGGCGTATTCACAGGCATTGAACTGGTGCTTTTCGTTGCGGTAGTTGGCGAGGAGTTGGGTTGGCGTGGTTACGCACTGCCGCTGTTACTTGAGAAGCGGTCCACCCTGACAGCGAGCCTGATCTTGGGTGTGCTCTGGGGCCTCTGGCATCTGCCGACGTTCGTGGTTCCGGGGACACCGCAATATGGGCTGCCCTTGTCAGCGTTCGTGCTGCTCACCATCGAGTATTCGATCTTGATGACGTGGGTTTTCCTTCACACGCGGGGCAGCGTGATGATCGCAACTCTGTTCCACGGCGCAATCAACGTTTCTCAGGGCCTTTTTCTGGGGAACGTCGAAGGAGCCACCAGATATTGGTTGTTGAGCGTTGTGTACGGCGTCGCCGCGGTCGTCGCAGCCGTCGTGCTTGGATTGAAGGCGCAATCGGTGAGTCGATCACAAATCCCAGCTAAGGACTCGACTACTTCTTGATCAACTTCCCGGAGCCGCTGATCTCTTGAGTTACCTGCGGGTTCCCTGTGTAGGTTAGTGATCCACTTCCGCTGATCTTGACATCCAGCAGGTTGGTAGCAAGAACGTTCGCGGTACCGCTACCAGAGATCTGCGCCTTCACGGTCTTACTCGTTAGCTGCTCGGCCTGATAGCGGCCGGATCCGGAGATCTCCAGATCTTGATCAACGGCGGTGCCATTCACTGTGATAGCTCCTGAGCCACTGATCTTGGTATTGAGCGCTGTCGCCGAGAGCTTGGGCACGTTGATATTGCCGGATCCAGATACGGCAAGGCCGTTGAGATCTTTCACCGTTAACGAATAGGTGATCGGCTTGGTCGGGACGATTGAGGTATTGGGTTCCTCCCCGAGAACGAGTGTGTCGCCTGAGACTTCGCTCGTCAGTCGCGGCAGCAGGTTGTCCTCCGCTGAGATCGTGAGAGATTCACTTCCTGTTTGTTCGATCGTAAGATCTCCAGCCCCGGTGAGTTCGACCTTGGTGAAACCGCTTACCTGGCGCGATTCGGTGGCAAGCTGGCCCGAGCCCCGAGTGACCGAGCATGCGGCCAGCACGAGTACGACCGTCAATAGGGCCAGGGCAGCGCGCAATCGCATCGGAACTCCCTCCAGGTCTAGCCCCACCAGTTCGAAGGTAGGTCTGCAACGCTGATTCGGCGACCGGTCACGAGCACTGGCGTGATCCGGACGTACTGAGAGCGATCGCCAGGGGCCCACGGCAACAGTGGAGTTTGATAAAGCTCTTCCAGTTCGTTGGGATCGACTACTTGCTGGGCTCGGCCGCTGACAACCACACTCCAACCCGTTCTGTGGCGCTGATCAATTCCGTCAATCTCGAACGAGACGGGCGCATCACGGAGCACACCGCCCAGCTTGCTTCCTGGGTCAGTTCGCACAACCACGCTGTCCGCATGCATCAGATAGTTCAGAGGCATGATCACCGGTGGTAGGTCGATCTGCTCCAGGAATGCCACTCGACCGAAGTGATGTCTATTGAGCAGGTCGAGGCATTCATCCTCGGCCAGATCCTCCAGCAGGCTGTCCATCATTGACCCTCCGATCCTCAGTGACAGATAATGCCGCATATCGCATCCCGTGCCATCAGCGGTGGGTTCATGAGCGACTGCTGCGACCGGACCGGCTACCAGACCGTGTTCAGCGACCGGTTCGCTAGGCGGCTCGCGCGCACGTATTGCAGGCGCGGGCTCGACCGTACCCGGCGCCGTCTGGTCTTCTTCCTGACCGATCGCGGCATCCAGGATGCATCCGTGCTGGAGATCGGTGGGGGAGTCGGTGAAATCCAAGTTGAGCTGCTGTCTCGCGGCGCACGGCACGCAACGAATCTGGAGATCTCCCGCAATTACGAGGCGGAGGCGGCGGCGCTACTTAAACAGTCCGGAATGGCTGATCGGGTGACGCGCCGGCTCGTGGATATTGCCAGTACGCCAGATGACGTCGAGCCGGCTGATGTGGTGGTCCTGCATCGGGTGGTGTGCTGCTATCCGGATTATGAGCGGCTACTTTCCGCGGCCGCCAGCCATGCGAAGCGGCTCTTAGTGTTTTCCCACCCGCCACGGAATCTACTTACGAGGGCCATCCTCGTCTGCGAAAACTCGGTGCACCGGTTACGAGGCAGCGACTTCCGTGCATTCGTGCACCCACCCGCCGCGATGATCAAGACGGCAGAGGCGCAAGGCATGTCGGTGAGCTACCGGCGTCGCGGGGTCTCATGGCACGTTGTCGGCCTGGAGCGCTTGTCTCCATCCATCTAGGGGTGGACGCCCGGGGTTGAGCTCGGAGAACCCGGGGTATGTGAAATCACGGCCACTCTGAGTGACTGCTAGTGCGCCATCGCGGCGATCAGCTCCGACGAGGAATGGAGGATTCCATGAGCGAGTCGACATTCGGTGCCGAACCTGGTGAGCCGAGGTCTGGCAGGAATACCGGGTTTGACGAAGAAGAGACCTCATACAGCAGTGACGTACGGTCTGGCTACGACGACGATGATCAGCCGCCAGCCCGGGTGGTGGAAGAGACCAGTGAGGATGACATAGATTCGGCCGCCGCCGATCGAACTGCTGGCTACGAAGACGAGGACGACGACTAACTGGAGGACGACATCCCTAGGTGAGGATGCGTCGGCTCTGGGCCATACGGCGCGTCGGCGGTTCCGCTTGGGGGCAAGTAGCGGAAGACTGAACCCATGGGGAATACGCTGTCGACCTTAACCCCGGTTGAAGACAGTCTGTTCTTGACGCTGTACTGCAAGGCGCTCGACAGCCGCTTCCCAAAACCAATCCTCTCCGACGCCATGGCTGACGAGATTGTTCGCAAGCTCGACTACGACTTCGAGCAGTTCAAGGTGAACAGCAACTTCATCCGCAATATCGCACTCCGATCCAAGAAGATGGATGAGGCGGCGGCAGCATTCATCCGCCACCATCCCGACGCAGTCGGACTTGACCTGGGTGCTGGGTTGGACACCCGGGTGTTCCGTCTCGCGCCGCCGGCCACCGTCGCTTGGTACGACGTGGATTTCCCTGCGGTAATGGACGTTCGAAAGCGCGTGGTACCCGATCGTCCGAATGCTCACGTCATTGGTGCGGACGTGACGGACCCGGACTGGCTGAACACCGTCCCCAACGACCGACCCGCGGTGATCCTTGCCGATGGATTGATCGGGTTCCTTGGCAAGGACGACTTCGTATCCTTGCTGAACCGCCTTATCGATCACTTCCCCAGTGGAGAGATGGCTTTCAACAGCTACACACGCTTTGCCGTCTGGGCAAGTACGGTCGCACGCGGCACCAAGTCTGTCTCCGGCCTCCTGAAGTTTCCCGGCGTCGACGACCCCCGGGAACTCGAAACCTGGATCCCTAGACTGAAACTCGTCAGGGAGATTCTGCTTGCCAGGGAGCCAGAGATCTCCGACTATCCAATGGCCGTGCGCCTGTATAACCGGTTCCTGGCGACGAGCGTTACCTTGTCCCGGAAGGGGACCATCGTTTTGCATTACCGCTTCTAGCCACTTTGTCGCCATCATGAGCAGGACTGCGTCCTCCCGCGGCACCACCGCCGAACATGCTCGGCTCGCCCAAGCCACTGCACGTGCGCAGGATGACCTTTTCGAAGCGAACCCCTGGTACGAATGGGGCCCGTATCTGTCGGAGCGTGCCTGGGGCACCGTACGGGAGGACTACAGCGACAGCGGCGACGCTTGGAGCTTCTTCCCACATGATCATGCGCGTTCCCGCGCCTACCGATGGAACGAAGACGGCATGGCCGGGCTGTCGGACATTCACCACGATCTATGTCTTGCCTTGGCATTGTGGAATGGCGTGGATCCGATCTTGAAAGAGCGCATGTTCGGCCTCACCGGTCCGCAAGGAAACCATGGTGAGGACGCCAAGGAGTACTGGTGGTATCTCGATGGGCTGCCCAGCAACGCCTGGCTGCGCTGGCGATATCACTATCCGCAGGAGGCATTCCCGTATCAACGGCTGATTGATGAGAATGCCCGACGTTCTCGCGATGAACCAGAGTTCGAGCTCATGGACACCGGCGTTTTCGATCATGGACGCTATTGGGCGGTCGATGTCGCGTATGCGAAGGCGTCACCTATCCAGGTGCTTGCCAAGATCACGATCAAGAACCATGCATCCGAAGAGGCAACACTGTCCGTACTGCCCACTCTGTGGTTCCGCAACACCTGGCG
Organism: Propionibacteriaceae bacterium; assembly: GCA_025923975.1. Classification (GTDB taxonomy): domain Bacteria; phylum Actinomycetota; class Actinomycetes; order Propionibacteriales; family Propionibacteriaceae; genus Microlunatus. Next base: position 4,577 of record JAICEV010000099.1, on the reverse strand, counting down.
CTTCACTGGCGGTGAGGTACCTGGATTGTCGTTGGACGATGATGGCATCGTCGTTGATCATCCACGCCTTTCCGGCTATCGACTTGATGCCGCCCCAACTGCAGATGGCGCCCGCCCGCAAGCGTTGTTCTGTGACAACGAAACAAATAACCCCCGGCTGTTCGGAGCTGATCCGATCACTGAGTACCCCAAGGATGGGATCAACGACCATGTGATCACTGATGCCAGCACGGTGAATCCGGACCAGCGCGGCACCAAGGCGGCGTGGTGGTACAAGATCACAGTTCCAGCCGGAGCAGAGGCGGAGATACGTCTCAGACTGCACCGGCCTGATCAACAGCTGACGATCACGAAGAACGACTGGCACGGCACCGACTTCGACACTGTCATGTCAGAACGGGAACGGGAGGCAGACGAGTTCTACGCCGCCCTGGCACCAGATGACATTGGCGAAGAAAAGATGCGGGTACTGCGCCAGTCATGCGCGGGTCTGATCTGGAGCAAACAGATGTATCCGTATCGGGTGGCCCGGTGGCTGGACGGGGACCCAGGTCAACCGTCCCCGCCGCCCGGACATCGAGCGGGCCGCAATTCCGGTTGGCGGCACCTTGACTCCTTCGATGTCCTGGCCATGCCAGATCCGTGGGAATATCCGTGGTTCGCTGCCTGGGATCTCGCCTTCCACACGATCACCTGGGCACATCTGGACCCAGCGTTCGCGAAATATCAGTTACTGATCTTGTTGCGGGAATGGTTTCAGCATCCCAATGGCGCGCTCCCGGCGTACGAATGGAGTTTTGACGACGTCAATCCGCCAGTTCATGCTCTGGCTGCACTTCGGGTCTTCGTCATTGACGGTGCCACCGACCTCGACTTTCTCGAACGCGTCTTCCAGAAACTGCTTCTCAACTTCACCTGGTGGCTCAACCGTGAGGACCCTGAGGGCAACAACATCTTCGGCGGCGGGTTCCTGGGTCTGGACAACATCAGTCCCATCGATCGTTCTCACCTCCCCCCGGGCGTCAGGCTTGACCAGGCAGACGGGACCGCCTGGATGGCCTACTACTCCGTCGCAATGCTCGCCCTGTCGGTACTGCTCGCCGAACGGGACAGCGTCTACGAGGACATGGTCGTGAAGTTTCTCGAGCAACTGGTCCTCGTGATGGACGCACTCGAAGCGTCAGGCTGCTATGACCCCAACGACGGGTTCTTCTATGACCTACTCACCGACGCCTTCGGTAACAGGGAGCCGGTCAAGGTGCAGACCCTGGTCGGTGTGATACCCGCGCTGCCCGCCATGACGATGCCAGCTCGAAATACCGAGCGAATCCAACGCCTGCGTAAGCGGTTTGCTCGCCGGATGGAAGCGCAGAATCGGCAGATTCCGGATTGGCGGATCCGTGGCAACGGGGACAGCCGCCGGGCACTGGTGTCCATCGTCCCACCCGACAAACTGGCCCGGATCTTCGCGACCTTGTTCGACGAGGATGGGTTCTTGTCTCCGCACGGGTTGCGCGCCCTGTCGAAGCGTCACTCCACGCCCTATCAGGTCCCGGGCATGCCCGGCGCAACCATCGAATATGAACCCGCCGAATCTCACACTGCAATGTATGGCGGCAATTCCAACTGGCGCGGACCGGTATGGTTTCCTATCAATTATCTGGTCATTCGGGCTCTGCTGCAGTACGACGAATTCTTTGGGCATGAATTCAGCATCGAATATCCGACCGGATCCGGCCAGCAGCTGGCTTTGCGCGATATCGCCGGTGATCTTGCCGACCGGCTGATCAGCATCTGGCTTCCGGGTCCGGACGGCCGGCGACCTGTCTACGGGGGTGTCGAGCTCATGCAAACCGACCCAGCGTGGAAAGACAACCTCCTGTTCTACGAGTACTTCCACGGCGACAACGGCGCCGGACTTGGGGCCATGCATCAGACCGGCTGGACTGCTCTGGTTGCCGACCTGCTGCTCAATCCGCCCCGTCGAGCGCAGCGGTTGATCTTCTACGACGACACCGCGACCACCCCTGATGTCACAACGAGCGCGCCGTCGTGAGATCGGGCAGGGTGATCCTGGCTGCGGCGGCCAAGACCCTTAGGGAATCGAATGGCGAAGGCTAGGCTCACGATGGCAGCGGCCGGCGCCGCCATCGGCGGCGCTATTGCGGGGCTGCCAAGCCCCATACAGTTGATCTTCGTCGCTAGAGTCCCGCTAGTCGCGGGCATCCTTGGCGACCTGACCCTGGTGGTGACATCGGCCCGCAGTAGGGCGGCCTAGGCGGGCGGCCCGAGGGTGGTGGAACGTGAAGAAGCGGACTATAAAGCGGCCCCCGGCCAATGCTGATCTTGCCTCTTGGTCGCCGTGGCGCACCGTAGTTGGGTTCGGTGTGGTGAGCCTGGCCGCGGACATGGTCTATGAGGGCGCACGTTCTGTCACTGGACCGCTGCTGGCATCGCTCGGCGCCTCCGCAGTCTTGGTCGGGCTGATCAGCGGCGCAGGTGAGGCCATGGCCCTGCTGCTACGTCTGGTCTCTGGGTCATGGGCGGACCGCAGCGGTCGTTACTGGACCTTCACCTTCGCCGGCTATGCGCTCACTGCGATATGCGTGCCAGCCCTGGCCATTACGCCGTTCGTTGCCGGCGCCGGGCTGGCGTTGGCTTGTGTGCTCATCTTGGGCGAGCGCGTCGGTAAGGCGATTCGTAGCCCGGCCAAGACCGCGCTGCTGGCACACGCCGCCGCTGCCATCGGGCTCGGGCGCGGGTTTGGCGTACATGGCGCCCTCGATCAGGTCGGTGCCGTCGCCGGGCCACTCCTGGTGGCGGCGGTGGCCGCCGCGGCGGGATCGATCTGGCCGGCGATGGCAGTACTGGTTGTTCCGGGCGCGGTGGCGTTACTGGTACTGGCTCGGATTCGGCGGAGTATGGGCGACCCTGTCGAGAGTCGAGATGATACGCGGTCAACGGAAGCAACCACTGCTCCGGACCACCGAAGGTCACGGCTCTGGAGGTTGCATGGACAACTGCCCCGGGTGTTCTGGCTGTTCGCAGGCGCCTCTGCGGCGACGACTGCAGGACTCGTGACATTCGCGGTGATCTCCTATCACCTCACACAAGATCATGTGGTACCTCTCGCGGCAGTTCCGCTGATCTACGCCGCTGCCATGGGCGCCGAGGCACTGGCGGCGCTCGGATCCGGCTGGCTGTTCGATCGCACTAAAGGCCGAGTGCTTCTGGGGCTACCGCTCCTGGTAGCCGCGGTACCGGTTCTGGCGTTCGCCACCTCCCCGATGATCGCGATTGCCGGCGTAGTGCTCTGGGGTGCGGCCGGGGGAGTACTTGACTCAACGGTCAAGGCGCTGGTGGCCGATCTGGTCCCGGCTGCGAGGCGCGCCACCGCGTACGGCGTGTTCGCCGCTGTTCAGGGCGCAGCCGCGATTGCTGGTGGAGTCATGGCAGGTGCACTGTACGAGCGATCACTCTCGATACTGATTGCGGCTGTGGCGGCCAGCCAGGTGGTCGCCTTGGTACTGCTGATCGCAACGTTGCATCGGCATCGGGGGGCAGCTCGCACTCAATCGCCAGCATGATCAACATCATCAAGATGATCTTGTTTTTCAACCTGCTTGGCGAATGCGCGACGCCAGCTGGTGCCGGGTGTGAGTCCGCATAGCGACGGGCGGCCTGGATGCGGAAGAGCCGCCTGCACGATCGGTGGCAACTGGGAGAGCGGCCTGGTCCGCTGCTCGTCCTTCCACTGCTGCCGGACGCGGGCATGTTCGGACAGATTGAGCTGCTCGAGCACATGCTCGACCGCTGCCAGGATTGACCCTCGCAGCAGCCACGAAGACTTGTTCTCCTGGAAGTTGACTGTCATCAGGTCGGTGAGCACTGTCTGGGTTTCGCGGAGGATGTCGAGACTCTCATCGAGCGACCGCTCCGCCTCCTCCTCGCGTTCCTCCACTTCGGCGAGGATGAGGCTGCCGAAAGCGCGCATGCAGTCGGCGACGTCGTGCAGCACTACCGCAAATGCGGCCCGAAGCTCCTCACCGTACGGGTCGTCCGGTCTGTCCTCAGTGGGAAGTTCGGCGAGCAACACCGTAAACAGGGCCCGGATTGCCAGCTGACAGCTTTCCAACGTGCGCAGTCCGCTTGCCAATACCGGCTCGATATCGGTGGTGCCGATCGCGCGCGCATTGAGGCGGCGGCTGTCCTTCAACGACGCGACGGTTTCGGTGGCCGACTTCAGGCGCAGGCCGCTGGCATGCACCCGGTCCAGCCAGTCCTGGACCTGGTCCCGATTGATTGGCCCCCTCGCTAGGTCCGCGCTTGCAGCCTCGAGCGGACCAGCTGTTGCCTCGGCTACGTCGATCACCGCTCTACCGGCGCGTCTGGTGGGCAGCGCTGGTGGATAAATGAGATTGAAGGCCACGCCAACTCCGGCGCCGATCAAGGTGTTCAACACTCTGAGCTCGGCCGCCACATTCGGGTTGCTGACTCCGAGGATCAACATAGCGCTGATCGGCGCCTCAATGGCTTGCTCGCCCAGCGCGAAGATCTTCGCGACTATCAACGAGGCG
>JAICEV010000098.1 GCA_025923975.1 Propionibacteriaceae bacterium | reverse complement strand
CGGCCGCTGCTGCAAATCCTCGATCGAGTCGTTCCGCAAAAACAACACGTCGAGGCCGTCCAGAACCAACCGTTCAGCCTCGCGGCCCTGAATGCGCGCCATGAAGGTTTCCAGCGTGTCATCTTTATCGAACTCTGCGGCCTGGGCTCGAGCCATCAGCTGGCCATTACGTTGCCCCAGTTCCATGTCGCCAAGCCCGACATACCACACCTGATGGCCGCGCTGCGCCGCAGCCCTGGCCAGACGGGTCGTGGTGTACTCATCAATCTCAGTAGCCACATCGTTGACGAAAAAGGCAAGCCTCACCCCGATCCATCTCCCTCATACAAATCGATGACAGATACCCCAGCGCGCAACTTGTCCAACCGCTCACCAGCCCCCGGCACATCCAGCCAGCGTGGACGCACCCACGGTGGCTGCAGCACCTCGCGGTCCAGCGGTTCGAATTCCAGCGGTCTGAGCCGAAGAACGGGGACCGTGCCAAAATCACTTCGTTCGAAGTCCGCCCACGCCTTTGCTGCGTTGACCGGGGTGACGTTGAGCAGCAGAGTCAAACCGCGCTCGATCCCGGTAAGGCGGGCGTCGACATCCAGAGCAGGCGCAAGCTGCTCGGTCGAGGATGTCATCTGACTAATGCCCTCTCCAGTCGGTCAGTCGGTTCGATCGCGGTCGATGTCCGCGTCTGGTGCCGAAGAGAAGAAGTCGTCGGAGTCGAAGCCGATCACCGGGCCGACACCAGGTGGTCCGACTGTGAAATCCACAACCACACGGGCATCGTCAGCTGCGAAGAATTGACTTGGCTGATCTAGAGAAGCGATCTTGTCGTCATCTTCCACGTCAACCTCCTTCAATCGCAGCGGGTAGCGGCCGACCGCCGCTTCCTCAAAGCTCACTTCGATCCACGCCTCTCGCCTGCTGGGCGACAATTGGCCCCTGGGTGAGAAAGCTGTGGACTTCGTAGGTCGTTATTTCGGGGTCCGGCAGGCCAATTCCGGACAGGCGCGGTTGGATGTCCTCGCGAAAAGTGATTTCGAAATATTGGCGCGATTGCCAAACCTCTGTGACACGAACGCCGTCCAGCGTGCGTCTCGACCACTGAAAGAGGCTTCCGGTCACGCCCGGGCCGCATGGACTGAGCCGCATGCGTTCAAGCAGGTGGTCGAGCTGGCGAAGTGTGGCGCCGACGAAATCCATCACGACAGCAACCACTGCCTCCGAATCGATCGGCTCGGACGCCGGCTCCTGAACAGTACTTTGGACCGCTTCCGTGGGGGAGGCTTGGTCTAGAACAGTCATATCGTGGTGGCCTTCTACTCTCGGTTAGACGTTTGGACTTCGGGTCTCCGGTCGGGATAACCGTGTCCCAGAGGACCGCGGGCAGCGGAGCCCGGCCGAATGTCCCCACGCGCTCCGCCAGCCGTCGGTGCTTCCACCGTTGAAGACGCCTACCAGCGGCCACCATGACGCGGCTGTTCATGCAAGGACTGGATCGGCGGCTACGACGATAGCGACTCGCTGCCGGATCGGGGTCGGTGCGACCGTTCGTGTCAACTGGGTGTGCGCCCGTGCCTGTTGGTGCGCTCCCTGCCCACAGCGGTGGCGAAGCGGTCCGCTTCGGGCGTGTTGACGACAAGAACTGACATGCCCTGATGCGGGCTCAGGCTGATCGGAAAGGTGCGCCACTGATCAACCGGGCCGAGCCTTTTCTTGGAGAACATATCTATTGCCATGGCGCCCGGGTGGAGATGTTCGGAGACCACCTGGTCAGATATCTGATGGCTCGAGAAGTTCAAGGCGGTTACCTGAATGGGCCCGCTATCAAGCCGATGAACCATAACGAGCAGAGCCTTGTTGGACACGGCGGGTATATCGATCTGCGTACTGGTGGCAATTCCGTAGCGGCGACGGATCGCCAGAATATCGCGCAGCCGCGACACGAATGAATTTTCGTTCTTCAGTTGCTTAGGTAGTGATCCATAAAGGCTCCGGCCACGGGGCATCTTCGATGATGATTCGCCTGCTTGCGGCTGATAATCCATCAAGTCGTACGCGCCGCGCTGGATCCAGCGAGTGTCACCAGTGCGCAGAAGATGTGCAATTTGAGATCGCTTCAGCGTCAGCATCCCGCAGACGTCCCAGCCTGAGAAAGCAAATACACCAGGCTGCCACGCGTTGAACATGGCTAGCAACACGTGCGCCTGTGTGACCTGCTCGATGACCTCATGGTCAAGTATCGATATGTCGGTGATCCCCAACGAGGCAGTAATGATAGTTGCGGTCGTGGACGCTATTCCGTTAGTCGTGAAGATGTCGTTGTACGACGCGGCGGCGCCGGTAAGCCGCTCGATAAGCTCCGCACGAATTCTGATCGCCAACTCCGCACCGGTCACGTCGGTGCCACGGAAATGGAAAATGTCGTCTCGGTGCGTTGCGGCGAAATGCACCAACTCATAGGTCAACTCGTCGTGATTTTGGAGGGCATGCACCAAAGAAATTGGTTGCAGGCCCATCCGGAGGGCAGTGCTCAGAGTGAGACGCAAGAACTCGGTGTCGCCGGTAGCCAAAGCATGGTGGTACGCCGGGCGGCTGACATAGTCGTAAGAGAGATCAGCGCCGAGCTCGCTGGTGTTCTTGATGTCGTCGATGGCCAGGTTCAGCTCCTGGAATGTGAAGCCGCCGACCTTGCGCACCATGCTCGCGATCATCTGGTTGGCGGCCTCCGAGAGGGGATGTCCTTCCGACCAGGCGGGAGCGCCGCCTTCGGCGCTCTTCTCCACACCGAGGAAGCTGTTGGCATCCAGCCTCAACGCACCGGCCCCAAGGTCATGCAGCGCGTGCAAAGCGTCACCCATCACCAGCCGCATGCCGGCACTCGTGGGGTCCAGCCAGTTGATCGATGGCTGACCATCCTTGAAGTAGTGCAAATACACCCAGCGACGGTCCACCCCGTCAACACCAGTGACGACCGCGGTGGCGCTCCAGTTCGTGTCTTTGACACCCGGCTCATGGAAGATAACCCGCTGCATCTTGCCGATGATGTAACCGGCCTTCGCGAGCCGATCCTCGGCCTCCAGATCGAGGTTGACCGAGTCCTTTCCTTGTGGAACCGGAGGCAAGAGATGCCAGTCCTCGGGCGGGATCTCCACCATGTGGTAGATGCCCGGATAGTCACCAACCTTCATCTCCGCCAGACGAAAGTCGGCACCCTTGCCCGTGTGGCCCGGCACGATGTCATCGATGATGGTGCCTCCGTGCGCGGCCGCCACCTCACACATTGACCGGAACTCCACCTCAGTGCCGAATGCCTCATCGATCCGAGTGCTGATTCGGTCGAAATGCCCGTCCACGCTAGGTGTCACGTCCCAACCAGAGATACCGCCGGCCCGCTTGACTGGTCCGGTGTGCACCGCGTCGACCCCGATAGCCTCAAATAGCCGCCACAGGTCCTCGTCCGCCAACATGCGGAGGAACGACTCACCGGCCCTCGTGATCATCGAGATGGGGTACGCCGTGAACCACACCGACGCCTTTTGGGTTGCAGCCCGGGGATTCGATTGAGCGAATGATCTTTGGGACATACCACCCGAGCCGGCGAACTGGGAAGCAACCGCCGCGCCGCGTGCCAGCATCGACTCCTGCTGTAGCCATTCGACGTAGCCTCGATCTATAGCGCTGCCGCTCACAACCAGCTCTCCCCGTTCTCCAACTAGCCACGTGGTGCTGCTAGCCCACTCGACGTTCAATGGACTCGCCGATTACCAGGCTCAGGCCCACCCCGCACCAGACCAGCATCCAATTCTGTCGCCATCCGCTCCGTCGTTAGACCGACTTCGGATCTATTGAGGGGCGCGCAAGGGCAATCCACTCCGCCCCCATAGCCCAAGACTGAAGACGCTTCGGTTTGGCGGGCGTGACGTGGGTCGTCGATACTCAGGACTTCGCGAGATAGCCGCGCCGCGTCATCTCGTACGTGGCCAGCACCTCGACCAGAAAGTCGCCGGCAGTGGCGGTCAAGCCGTCGAGCTCCTCGGGGCTGCCGGTGCCGAGGACTTCGCGGAGGACGTCATGGTGCACTTGCACAAGATCAAGAATGGTTAGTCCGTCCACGACGGCGGACCGGCCGATCTGGTAGCCGGCATCAAGCGCAGCCTCATCCCGGTTCGGGAGATACCGCAAAAAGGCCGCCCGGTAGTTGCGGCGTAGGCGCTCTAGGGCGTTCACGGGCGGAAGTGTGGTTCGGTGCCGTCCGGCGCAGGCAGGCTATGCGTTCCGCCGAGGTAGGCCAGGCCTTCTTCGAGGTCGAGTGCGGTGTGTACGGTGCCGGTACCCAGACCAAGGGCGACCATGGAGAAGGCGACGTCCGGCTGGATGCCGACGATCACGGTTTCGGCCCCGCGCAGTCGCGCCATCTCGGCGAGAGTACGGAGCGTCCGCGCGCCAAAGGAATCGAGAACGTCCAGAGCAGCCACGTCGATGATCACGCCACGGGCGCGATCCCGGCCTATCTGCTCGATCAAATTCCGCTGGAATCGCACCATCTCGGAGTCATCGAGGGCGGTGTGAATTGACGCGATCAGGTTGTCGCCCTGTCGCAAAATCGAGACCAGCCCCGGCCCTTCGTCCACTATCCGGCTGTTCCGTCCTGCTTCGAGTTGTAGCCGAGCAGGCGCTCGGCTTCTTCGAGACCGCCCTGCAGATCACCGATCGTGTGCATCTTGCTGAGGTCGACGCCGATCGTCACCAGCGTCTGGGCAATCTTCGGTGACAGCCCGGTAATGATGACGCTGGCGCCCATCAGACGTGACGCATCCACGGTCCGCACAAGGTGATTGGCTACTGCCTCGTCGACCTCCGGCGCCCCGGTGACGTCGATCACCACCACCCTCGCCCGGTGAGTGCGGATACCGGTTAGCAACTGCTCGGTCAGCTGACGCGCGCGTTCGGTGTCGAGGATTCCGATGATTGGCAGGATCAGCAGCTGCTCCCGGACAGGCAGGACCGGCGTGGACAACTCACGGATGGAGTCCTGCTGCTGTCGAATGATCCGTTCCCGTTCCTCCACAAAACTGACGGCCACGGTGTTGGCGATCCGGTTCGCCGCGGGCTCGTAAGCATCGAGTACCCGGTTCAGGAAATCGAAGTCTCTTTGGTACTTCTCGAACAGCGATCGGGCGAGTACGTCGCGTAGCAGCAGCACGATGCTGACGACCTCGTGCGTCTCGACGCCGCGGGGAATGATGCGCTCGGAGAGATCGCGGGCATAATCCTGCAGGGCTTCCACGCTGCCCGTTTCGAGGACCTCGACGTAGTTATCGTAGACCGAGGTCGTTTCGTCGGTCGTCTCCTGCGGCGTCATCGCTTCGAGGAGGTGGGCCCTGTGGATCCGGTTCGCCCACTCTTCACGTAGCCGGCTGCGATGCTCACGCAGGTGCGCGACCAGCTGGGGTAGCAGTTCGTCCTCGTCTACGCGATCGATGGCAGGGGAAGCATCCGCTAAACGCTCAGCTGTGGGTGAATCCTGGGTCATGGTCATCCTTCCGTTCGCCACTTGGTCATCGTCACGGTCGTGCCAACGTTGATCTCAGATGTGAGCGTGAACTCATCCATCAGGCGGCGGGCACCGGGCAGGCCCAGCCCCAGACCGTTGTAGGTGCTGTAGCCGTCCGCGAGCGCCTGGTCGATGTCCGGAATTCCAGGCCCACTATCCCGGGCAACAATCCGGATACCTGGCCGCGGCTGGTCTACGAGCTCGATGTACACCTGGCCCTTGGCGGCGAAGCGCACAATGTTCCGAGCTATCTCCGACACGGCAGTTGCGATCAGGGTCAGGTCGGTCCGCGAGAAGTCGAGCCTGGTTGCCAGCTCCCGTGCGCTCTTCCTGGCCCGCACTACATCGGCATCGTGCTGGATGCGAATCGTGATCTCGTTCTCGCCTTCCGGCCGTCGTTCGAGAAGCGGCTCGCTGAGCTTGGCACACAACTCACACTCCAAGACATGCCGGGCGGCATCGACCTCGCGCTGACGACGCCGATCGCCCCCCGATATGGCATACAGCACGGGACGGCAACGATCGGTCGGCGGTTCGGCGTCGTGCAGAGCCAGCAAATACTCCACCCGCATACGGGCCCGCGTCCGGTTGAGCTGGGCCGCCACGGCGCCGGCTGTCGTATTGAGTTCAGTCGCTAGGGATCTCATGTCCTGCCCGGACACCTCATGGGCCAGCAGCGTCTGTTGCTCCCGTTCAGAAAGATGCTCGAGCGCAGCGGAGACCGCCGCGCGCTCCTCTTCTTTGAGGAGTCGCTCATCCGGAGCGTCGACGTGGTCCATCCCGACTACGCGGTGCTGGTTTCGCCGCTGGGTGTCCTGCGACCGCCACATCGAAGCAATCACGTGGCGCGCCGTCGTAATGGCGTACGGCTCGAGCATCCCCGGCTCGATGCGGTTTGCGGCAGCCAGCACCTTGACGAGCGTCTCTTGGACCAGATCCTCAGCTGCCGCTTCATTTCCCACCCGAGAGAAGACGATCCGCCGCAGCATCGGCAACAGCGACGCGACATCGGGCGCGGCGTCCGAGTCCGGCCGAGCTCCATCGAGCTCCGCACCCTCCATGACTGGAACACTACGCCCGATCACTCGAGCGGTATTCGCTGTAAACATCGGCACAGGCCTGCAGCATGCGATTCATATACCTTGGCGGGTCGGGCACTCGGGCAGAACCTGTGAATGGCGCTCGATTGGCACGTCGCTCGGCTGGGCGGTGGACCACCTCTGCATTCAACCTCGAAACCATCCTGGATCGCCGGGCACGCGCTCGAGTCCGCATTCATCAAACCTGGGTTTACCAGTCGTAGGAACGCGATCGCGTCATGAACGGGTTGCCCATGCGTCTTCAGTGCGTAGGCACGTGCACATCGAGTAAGGAGCAATCATGCGTATCAGCAGAACCCAGATGGGGAGTCTTGCGACCTCCGGAGGCAACGTCGTCGGTGCCGACGGTCAGAAGATTGGCAGCATCGGTCAGGTCTATGTAGACGACTCGACCGGCGAGCCGAGCTTTGTGACCGTAAAGACCGGCCTCTTCGGCACCGCGGAGAGCTTCGTCCCATTGCAGGACGCGACCGTCACCGGCAGTGACATCCGCGTGGCATACAACAAGACCGAGGTCAAGGACGCTCCACGAGTAGACCCCGATGAGCGGATCACACCCACGGAGGAGCAGCGGCTGTACGCGCACTACGGCATCTCGAGTCCTCGCGGACATACCTCCGGGACCGAGAGGACCGGACCATCGGACACCGGTGACTACGGCACCAGTAGCAACGACACAACCGACGACGCGATGACACGGTCAGAAGAGCGGCTCAAGGTCGGCACCCGAAAGGAAGAAGCCGGACGGGCGCGGCTCCGGAAGTATGTCGTGACCGAAAATGTCACCCAGACTGTTCCGGTGAGCCGCGAAGAGGTCCGGGTCGAGCGGGAGCCAATCACTGATAAGAACGTCGGCGCTGCCCGTTCCGGCCCGAATATCAGTGAAGAGGAGCACGAGGTCATCCTGCACCAGGAGCGTCCGATCGTGGAGAAGGAGGCTGTTCCGGTGGAGCGGGTCCGGCTCGACACCGAGACGGTGACCGACCAGGAGACTGTCTCCGAAGATGTCCGCAAGGAGCAGATCGACACCGACCTCGACGGAGGTCGAACCAGGCGCCGATCCGACCGCTGAGCCCGCCGCGCTTCAAGGAGAACCTGCAAGATAAGAGGCTCAGCAGCTCGAGCCGTCGAGTACCGCCTGGTCGTGGAGGCCGATGGTAACCGCAGCAGGCTGGAGGTGTGAATGTTGCCGGATGCTCTTCCAGGCAGTCTGCATCCGGGCTATCGAAAGTGAAAAAGCCAGCCCTTGATCCGGTGAGTAGTCAAGACGGGTCGGCGGCGGGCCGAGACGGGGGTGAAAGGTGGTCTGGTGTCCACTGGGTCTGGCGACGAGGAAGGCGGATGGGCCGCTGACAAGCGCGATTTCGTTGCTGACCGGCGAGATGAGGTCGCTGATGAGCGAGACAGGGTGGCCGACAGCAGGGACCGGACCGCCGACGACCGGGAGGCCGAGCTCGACAAGTGGGAACGGCACATGGACGCCCGCGCAGCGCAGCTTGGCGTTTCCGCTGAGGCGTCTGAAGTGTCGGCACAGCGGGCCGAGGCCCGTGCCGAACGGTCGCAGGCAAGACAGAACCGAGAAGAGGCGCGGACCAAACGGATGACGGCAGCTGCGGAGCGGGATGAAGCGAGAAAGCGGCGGCAAGCCGACGCCCCACCCACGCGCCTCGCGATGGTGTTCGCCGACCTTGCCGAACAGCTTTACGGCGCCGACAGTTTCGATGACGTCCTTTCGCGGATCGCCGACGCCGCAGTATCAACCATTGCCGGCTGCCGGATGGCGAGCGTCACCCTCTGTGAGCCGAGCGGGTACCGAACCGCCGCGTCCACCGATCCGGCCGCGGCGGCGGTGGATCAAGCGCAGTACCAATTAGACGAGGGTCCCTGCCTGGACGCCGCCGATGCCCCAATGGTGTACGCGCAGTCGTTTCCCGATGAGCGCTGGCCGACCCTGGCGTCACGCCCCACCGAATCCGGCGTACAGTCCGCCCTTTCCTACCGCCTATCCGCGGCGAGCAGCGGTACCGCCGACTCAGGCGGCGGATCCCTGAACTCCTACGGCGTCACTCCGAATGCGTTCACCGACACTGCGCAGGAGATTGGACTCATCTTGGCCGCTCACGCCTCGGTGGCGGCTCGGGCGGTTGCTGAACGCAGCACCCGTCAGAGCCTTGACCGGGATCTCCAGCAAGCCTTGCTGTCTCGAGATGTCATCGGCCAGGCCAAAGGAATCTTGATGGAGCGGCTCAACATCACCCCGGAGGACGCTTTCGACCTCTTGCGACGCTCCTCGCAGAATCTGAACCTGAAGCTACGGGACGTGGCCCGCGGCCTCACCGAAACCGGCGAATTCCGGATGACAAGAGCCTCCCGTCCGGCCGACCAGCAGTGACGCCCCGGCAGTCCCTGAGTTCAACTCTGAACGCAATCGCCGCCATCTCCGTTGCTGTCCTGACGGCTCTAACTAATCGGGGTGGCAGCCCTGCGGCGAGAATCAGCTCTTCGACGCTGGCCCTCGAACGAACGAAGTCCCGCGTGAGCATGAGGAGGAGCGCCGCCGCCAGCACGCGCCGACTGCCTGGGACTAAGGGTGGTCTGGCGGCTCTAGTCTGAACCGCTAGACCTAGTACAGACGGGCTCCGGAACCCAGCTGGACCTATCGGCACCATCCCGAAGCAGTCTGGAGCCAAACTCCCAGCCCGCCTTCCATGGCGGCGACGTCGGGCCGCGATCTGACGACTAGGTGTGCAATTGGCCGGGCGCGTACGGCCCGCTCGGACGCGGTCGGGTTTTCGGTACGGGGACTCCCATCCAACAACAGATCACAACGGGGCAGTTTGCCGAAGGCCAGGATCCGAGCACGAATTTCACCAACGGCCCTGGACTATGTGCCACCGGAGTTATCCACACCAGCTGCAGGCCTGCCAGTGAGGCTGCCCCCAACAATTAAGGAGCCTGGGAGTGGCGCGGACGTAGGCACACGTCCGCGCCTTCCACCACTCTCATTCGAGCGCTCGGACGTACTCGCCGCCAACCAGCTCGGCCGCGCCCTCTACGCCGACCTGTACGCCGACCCGACCCGGCCACCCAACTTCGCCCGCTTCACCTTCCTTGACGCCGCCGCCCGCCGATTCTTCCCCGACTGCGATCTAGCCGCCGATATGTCGGTGGCCAACCTGCGCACCGCGGCCGGCCAGAACCCACACGACCGGGATCTGCATGACTTGGTCGGCGAACTGTCGACCCGCAGCGAGGATTTCCGTCGCCGCTGGGGCTCCCACGACGTCCGGACCCTCGGCGCCGGCGTCAAGCACTACCACCGCCACGTCGTCGGCGACCTCGCCCTCAGGTACCTGAGCTCAGATCTGCGAGCCGACGCCGGCCTCAGTAT
>JAICEV010000097.1 GCA_025923975.1 Propionibacteriaceae bacterium | reverse complement strand
ACGAGGTAACGGTGGCGGTGAGATGACGCTCGAGCGCGGTGGTAGGTCTCCGACGCAGCGACTTTCGCGGCGTGCAGCATCACCGGCCTCGTTCAACATCACCGCTCTATCCAACCGCAGTCAACTGCTGGCGGATCTGGCGAGGAGTGCGACCAGACCGACCACGAAGGCCGCCTCGGCAGCGGCCGAGCGGCCCGTCATACAAGTCAGCGGTGAAGTCGGGGAACAGCCCCGCTAGCCGCTCTCGAATTCGATCCATCGCGGATGGCTGCGGCTGCCGGAGAAGTACACGGGCGCCGGAAACCGACGATAGGCGTCGGGTTCCACCCGGTAGCGGCGCGCCGCGGCGATGAACGCCTGAATGCCGGCCGGACGGTTCGCCATCCAGGGCGGTGGTGGCACCGAGGCCGCGGGCAGTTCCACTCCTGCCGCGACCTGCAATCGCATGAACTCCCTCATCGCCTCAGCGGGCGGCAGTGTCAGCGCGTGGTCGAACCCGTCCCACCCGTAGGTCCGGTTGCCCTCGTCCGTGAAGTCCATGGCCGCTCGTCGACGGCGAGACTGAGCACCCGGTGCGGGCGTGCCGCGACGTAGGCCAGGGCGATCGCTCCGCCACCGGAGTGTCTGTGGAGATGGAACCGGTCGAAGCCCGCCTCGTCGGCGGCGCGGTCGAAGCCGTCGATCTCGATGGTGATCGAATAGTCCTCGGGCGGTGCAGAGTCCCCGGTATACCTCGAGATCCTTCACCACACACTGCATGCCGGGAAGTTCGGCAAGCAGCGGGGCGTACCGGCTCTTGGCGGGTGCGATGATCCCTGGCAGGAACAAGACGTCGGTCATGGCAGCACGACAGGCATAATGGCGGGTCGGGTGGCGTGCGCATTCCACGCGTCAGCTGGCGGGAGCATGGGTCACTGCTTCTCCGGCCGAGTACCGTTTGGGCTCGCTCACGCTGCCGCGTCTCATTCCTGATGGCGATCGTCACGGTCTTCGCCTGGATCAGAGCGGGTGCGCTACGCATAGCGATCCATCGTCCTTAAAACCACCGATGATCTTGGGGCGTGGTACTGGTCCCTGGCATAGGCGCTAGTCAATGATCATGATTGCCCCTTTGCTCTTGCGTCGAATATCGACACCCGCGAGCATCGTCGAGCCGCCGGAGAAACCGGCGAACCTCTAGGTTGAATTGCTCGGCGGCTTCCACGCTGCTGACATGACCCACCCCTGGCATGACGACAAGCTTGGAGTTTGGGATCGCTGCATGAAGAGCGTGCCCGACGCTCAGCGGGGCGCGCACGTCTTCGTCGCCGTATAGGAGGAGGGTCGGCACCTGCACCTGGGGCAGCACGTCACGCAGGTCAACGGCGCAGGCCCGTGCCATCGCTCGGAACCCAGCGGGATGGAATTCTGTCAGCGACGCGGCAAACTCATCGAGCTCATCGTTGAGGGCCGCAGTCGAAAACATTGTCGGAAGCATCGTGGCCATGAACTCCGTCGGCGGAAGCTGCGATGCCCGCAGGCTTTGCGTTAGACGCTTTTCGGCAATTTCTGAAGGCAGCGACCCCACCCATCCGGCGTATGCGCCGGCCAGAACCAAGCTCATCACTGTACTTCGATGGCGCCGATAGAACTCAAGCGCGAGCGCTCCGCCGAAGGACAGCCCAACCAGGTGGACCCGCCCCAAGCCGAGGGTGTCTACGAAACCGGCGAGACTGTCGGCATAGTCCGGCAGCCTGAACGACTCCGGCGGATCTGACGATCGACCGGCGCCGGGTACATCCCAAGCCACGACCGTGAACTCATCGGAAAGGTCGTCGATCTGTCGACGCCATGTCGAGCGAGCGTCCCCCACGAAGCCCTGCAGCAGGACCAGCGGCGGCCCCTCACCCGCCCGCTCATAAGCGATGCGCAGGCCTTTAACCTCGACCTGTTCCACCCGGCACTCCAACCAATCAAGCCATGCTGTCCGACGCTAACACTGAAGCGGCCACAGCTTGCGAGTGCCGTGTTGCAAAACGATCCCGGCTTCGAGCACTGGAATGCGCGCGCAATAAACGAGGAGGCTCCGCACCCAATCGGCCAGCTCAAGCGGGTGTCCATACGGTTTGATCAGGTCAGTCCTGGTGATGATGCCGGATTGCTTCGTCGACTTTTGAGCGGCTCCGGAGCAGCGCATGCCCATGCTCGGCATGAACACAACGAAGCCGATGAACCCGATCGTGGAGAACCTGCGACCACCGACGACGCTGGACTCAGGCGCCCCAACCAGCCAGGGAGCACCCCGACCAGCAGCCCGGGCCAGCTGATCCAGCGCGGCAGCGCCCGCGTGATAAGGATGGCCACCGTGTACAGCGCAACGAGCACGCCCCAGCCGAGGAAGTCGCCGGCAGCGTTGGTCACCAGGCCAACGGATGCGAAAGTGTCGGCAGTGGCCGCCAGCGTGGCCTGTCCTGCCGGGTCTGCGGCAATGTAGGCCGGCACTAGTTCGCAGCCCATCGCGATGGGATCAGGTGCGATACCGTCGCGAGTATCAACCCCGACGGCACCGAGAATCGGCGCCAAGATCATCACCGGCCCGGCTACTCGAAGGTGTCGTAGAAACCCACGATCTGACGAGCGAGCCCGTCATCGAACACCTGATTGACGTCAAATTGTGGGATCGAGGAAGCCGCTCCGTTGCTGCAGTTCTCGAACGAGACGGACAAGCGGTACGCAGTTGATGATCTTGCTGGGTTGGTCACGGCGGGCGCGCTTCTCCCAATCCGAGGTTGGAGGCTTACTTGCGCCGAGGACGACCTTGCTCGAGCTGGTGAGACACAAGAGGCGGCGACACTGCCAACGAGGACGACAAACCAGCGCGATCCGTCCCGCAGCGTGGCCGGGCCGAATCAAGGCAAAGCACGAGTCCTCAGGCCGGGATCGTGCTGCCGGGGAGGGGCCAAATTCGGAAGCGAACTCGTAAGTTATGGGTCCGAATTGGGCACGGAAGGGCATGATCAACTTCAGCGGAGCCGGATTCGATCTCTAAAAGTTGCACCTGACAAGGCACTTCGGTGCATTGCGCGCCGATGATCATGAAATGCATATGACCAGCTTGGTTATTCTTGTCACCTGAGTTCGAATAACTTCGACAGATTGAAAAATCACTTGCTTAGGGGCGATGCACTGGAGCGGGTGACGAGAATCGAACTCGCATGACCAGCTTGGGACGAGAACCGGTACGCTCTGGCTAGGCAATTTCCTTGCATGCAAAGGAAAAGGCTGACCATCATTTGCCACGAGTGACCGGAATTGTACAGCATATATTGGGCACGAAATGGGCGCGCGACCAGTCACTGTTCGATTCGCCGTGACCCGAATGAAGACTCTTGATCGCAAAGCCACAGAGCAAGTAGTGCGAGGCTCGTTGAGCCTCACGCGGCGGTAGTGAGGATGCAGGCTTCGAACCCGCGAAGAACCAACCCACTTTGCAACTTTGCAAACCAGCATCTGTGATCGTCCACGGGCGCACATTTATGCTTACGGAACGGGCCCGGGCGCTGGTAAATCTTGAAGAATCTGGCAAATAGACCAGAACTGAGACGGCTGGCTCCCGCGTGTGTGCATCCGCAACTTGCAATGCGCCATAACCGATCGACCCGCTCAGCTCGAATTGAAAATCTCGATCTATGTGAGAGGGGTTCCTAGCCTCGGGAGTTGCACGAACTGTCGGTCCGTGTTCCGGCCGTCAGCTGACCAGACGGCTGCGGGCTACAGGTTTGCCAACGCGTTGCGTGCCGCCTCTGCTGCCGACGCCATGCTCATCTCCTCGTAGAGGTTTGCCGCCTGCGCCAACTGATCGCGGGCATCATCCAACCGCCCCTCTCGTGCGAGAAGTCGACCGTGCTCCGCGCGGGTTTCGGCCAGCAGGGGGCGTATCCCGAGTGCCTCGAACCCCGCCTCACTACCTGCGTAGTCAGCCAGGGCGAGTTCCACCGAGCCGCCGGCGGGGATCCGGTCCCGGGCCCGCTGCCGCAACAGGTTGGCCTCGAGTGAACGATCTCCCGCGGCATGCGCAAGAGCGAGAGCGTGGTCGTGCGGTTCCAAAGCGGGCGGCCGTCGCTCCACCTGAGCGAGCGCCGATCGGAGCAGCACGTCACAGCGGGCCGCCAAACTCGGAACCATGGCCCCATCAGAGGCCAGCCTCTTGGCCCGCTCCAGCGGCGGCACGGCGTCGGCGGCCTCGCCAAGCATCAGATGTTGCTCGCCTGCGACCACGCGCGCGTAGAACGCGCACGCTTTCTCGTCGATGCCTTCCGCCGCGTCGGCGGCATGCACAGCGTGCTCAATCGCGCCACGCGGGTCGCCCTCCAGAGCGGCGATCATGCTCTGGGCGATTTCGGCATCCGCGATGGAAAGCGGATCCCGACTGCGATCACCGAAGTCGATCGCCTTCGATAGCCAGTGGTGGGCCCGATCGAAATGGCCGAGATGGGCGTGCGACAGCGCGAGGCCGCCTGCATAATGTGATGCTCGATCGAGTCGCCCAACAGCCTCGACGACCGGGATCGTATCCTCGAGCAGCCGGACGGCTTCGCCATAATCCGCGTTGTAATAAAGCGCCTCACCCAAGAGCGCCCGCGGCATGGCAGCCAACGTGGCGTTGCCGGTTCGCTCCGCGTACTCCTCGCTCTTCTCCAGCGCCGTGCGCAAAGGCTCGCTCGACCGGATCTGTTCCCCGCGCAGGATGCGCTCCAACCCATTGGCCAGGTGCATGCGAGCCAGCAATGCGTTATCGCTCAGAGCCTCAGCGTCGACCCGAACCTTGTCGAGCAGCGCGAGGGTCTTTTCGAGTGACATGCGGTTCTCGCCCGCTTCGGCCAGTCGCATGTAAACAGATGCCCGTCGATGCATCGTTTCTGGATCGGTGGGGCCCTCTGGGAGCAGCGCGGCGGCTCGGTCCAAGAAGCCCATGGCCTCGCGGTTGGCGAACCGCTCCAGCGCATACTCGGCTGCGGCCACCAAGTAGTCGAACGCCCGGTCCTGATCGCCTGCCTGCTCGAAATGCAACGCGAGCACCGCCGCCAACTCGCGCTGCCCTGCGTCGTATCTGCGCTCTAGGACCTCACCAACGAGGTGGTGCAGTCGGCGACGCTCGTAGCGCACCATGGAGGCGTACGCGGCCTCCTGAATGAGCACATGACGGAAGAGATATTCCAGTTCCGGGTCGGTCTGGTAGAGCTCGACGAGGCCGACGCTCTCCAGTAGGTCGAGCTGAGTCTCAATGGCGTCGCTGGTCACGATCCGCTCACTACGTCAGCCAAAACGGTTGCGGGGAATTGTCGCCCGATCACCGACGCGACGCGCAGTGTGCGGCGGATTTCCGGTGGCAGTCGGTCGATCCGTGCGAGGAGCAGTCCGTGGATCGTATCTGGAATGTCCACATCCGCCACCTCCTCGGTGGCTATCCACCGCTCGCCGTCGCGGCGGATGAGCCCACGGTCGATGAGCATCCGGATGACTTCTTCCACGAATAGCGGATTGCCCTCTGATCGCGCCAGGATGTACTCGCGTGTGGCGGATGGTAATGACTCGATCACGAGCAGGTTGCCGACCAACGTTCGGCTCTGGTCCTCGGGGAGCCCGGCGAGGCGCAGCTCTACGAGAGCGTCGCCGAACTCGTCTCGCGTGGCGCCAATCAGCCGCCAGCCAGGAACATCGCGCTCGGGACGAGACAACAGCATCACCAGTATGGGCAGCTCGTGCACGAGTCGCAGCAGTGGCGCGAGCAGGTCGACGGACGCCTCGTCGGCCCAGTGCACGTCCTCACAGACCAACACCGTTGGTTCTCGCACGGTTGATCGAAGAAGCGCTCCGATCCCTTCGATATACCCCGTACGCAACGCGTCGGGAGCGAGACCGATGACCTCCTCGTGCTCCCAAGGTTCAAGATCGAGCGACAGCAGCTGGGCCATCTGCGGCCCGACATGGGATGCGGCCGACCCCAGAGCCGTCATGAGCCGATCCCGAGTCGCAGCGGGATCCATCTCCTCATCGCTGAGGCCCAGTACGGCCCGGACAATGCCAAGCGCCAGCGCGTACGGCACCTCCTGCCCGTACGAGACGCACCCGGTCTCTAACCACTGCACCGGTGGATCGGTAGCGTGACGACGCAACTCCGCGGTCAGCCGGGACTTACCGATTCCAGGCTCGCCAAGGAGGACCGCCACCCGGCCGCGTCCCGCTCGGACGGCGCGCAGTGCGCGGGAGAGCCGGCTGAGCTCGGCGTCGCGCCCCACCATTGGGCTGCTCAGACCCGGGACGCCGGACGGCCGCAGCTGCCCTCCGATCCACGTTGTCACCTCGTACGCCTGGATGGGGGTCGCTTTGCCCTTCAGCAGCAACGGGCCACGTGGTGTGGCGTTCACCGAATGGCTTACGAATGCGTAGGTTGTCGGTCCGATCAGGACCGTGTTCGGCGCGGCCTCGGCCTGCAGCCGCGCCGCCACGTTGACCGCGTCACCTAAGGCGGTGTAGTCACTCGATGATCCCCCGAGGCTGACATCGCGAGTGACGACGGACCCGGTGTTTAGGCCGACCCGAACCTGCAGGCTTCCGTCTGGATGCTGTGGCGAGGTTGCGTACGTACGCATCTCACGGATTAGGTCGAGGCCCGCGCGTACGGCTCGCTGCGGATCATCCTCATGTGCCACGGGTACGCCGAAGAACGCTAGGATGCCGTCGCCGAGCACTTGGCTCACTCGGCCTCCGTACCGGTCGACGACCTTTCCCATCGTGGTCGTGGCGTCACCGATGAGCTCGGCCCACTCCTCGGGATCCATGGTCTCCGCAAGGCCGGTCGAGCCAACGACGTCTGCGAACAGCGTTGTCACTGGTCGGCGTTCCCCAACCCTGGATGCGGGCTCCACTCTGGCATGGTAGTTCCGGCCGGCGTTGCCTTCCACGGCCGAGTGCCGCCTCGAATGTGGCCGCCGACAGGTCGGCCCGAGCCTTGATGCCGCGGAGCATCCCACGCTCCATTATGACGGTGCCAACCAGCCAAAATGCCGTCCCGGAGCCATCCAGATCTGATCTCCCGGCTCTACGGTTTGCAGGCTGGATTAATCCGATTCAGGTTGCTGATGTTGGCACCGAGCCTCTCGCCACCGATGGACGCATGCCTATGCCGCCGACTTGGGTGCTTCGAAGCCGTTCCATCGTCACACTCAGTCGCCGCGGCTTGGCCTCGTTGATCTTGATACTGGAGATATCAACGACATCTAACGACACTCTCGTGGAGCGGAACGCTCGCAAGTAAATGCTGCTCCAAGGCCTCCTTCTTGCAAAGTGGCGGAGCCAGCCTCGTTGAGCGTCGTTTCTGCATGGCGAGCCACGAAGAGGCGCATCCGGAATCGCCAGGCCAGGCGCTTGTTGCTGCGGTTTGCTGCTGCAGGTTCGCTGCCGGCCAGCACCGCTCGTCGACTGTGGCGACGCAGGCTGTTTCTTCACCACCCCGACGAAGCGTACGGGGGCTCTACGGCACTGAAGCCAAGTGTTCATCGGGTCGGTTGTCGAACTGCTGAACACTCAAGGTTCCACCGGGCACGAGAACGGCGATCTCGACCCGTTCGGGGTAGGCGGTGTCATCGGCGTACAGCAAATGGCCGAAGTACAGCGCCCCAGGCGTTCCTGCGGCCGCGCCCTCGAGGGCGCGATATCGCCTTCCTTGCTCAGACCATCCACGATTGAGCGCTCTGTCCTGCCGAAAATGTTCGGCCCGAACTCACCGCCTGATAGGTGCGGAATTAGGTGTACTCGGTCTACGGGTGATTCATGATCAGGAGTCATTGGAAAGCCACGCTGATAAGTGGAATCTCGACGGCGGATCTCCGTCGGAGTTACCGCCCAAGCCGCGATTGTCCGGTCCTCGTGAGCCAAAGCCGCGGAACTCGCGAAGTCGAACCAGTACGTGGCGCCGATCTGTTCAAACTCGTACAGCGCGCAGGAGCCTTCGCGTTCGGCTTCGTATCTGTCGGCGGCGGCCTTCGCGAGGATGATGGCACCCACTTCATCTGGTTGCGGCTGATGGTAAACGGAGGCGAGAAAGGCTCCGTAGCCCAGCGACAACACGCTCACCACGGTGAATAATGGTACGGCCACGTTGTCACCGACGGCGCGTACGCTACGTGACCGTTTGTGTCACTACGGAGCCAAGGAGGGCATCAGTGACCACGGGCCTAGGCCCGCCTCGTCAAGGGCGCGTCGCCCCCAAAGGACCGTACGAAGGCGTTCCGGGACATCTGCAGCAGCCGCTCGAACGCTGGCTCGAAGAGACTTACACAATGCGGGAGGCGAAAGTATCGCCCATGTTGTCGAGTCCGATGGATCGGATAGGCCTTGAGCGACTCGCCGCCTACCTCCAAATCGACGCTCGGGGAATGAGCACCCGGCAGATTCTGCCTCAGCACCGTCAGCCGGTACACCGATTAAGTTGGCCGCGATGGTCGAGGGGCATGTGAGCGGGGAGCCATACCGGGCGCCAGCCGATGTTGACGCCGCCCGTCGAGCACGATCACGATCGGCGGGCGGGACCCACCAGTCTTAGCCCATCCCCAGTCGCGACACTTGCGATTAGCTGCGCTAGCGCGGAACAAGTCAGCAGACACTCACCGGGTGCACTCCCGTGTGCACCCACCCCCGTCTTTCAACCTGCGTCGTCTACGGCCGGTTCATCAGCCGATTCACGTGGGGTATCGAGCTCATCCCAGCAGAGGACAACTTCGAAACGAGGAGGTCAGCGGGCTCCGCCCAGCGCTCAAGGATGAACCGACAAGCATCGACCACCTGTGTAGGCTGACAGGCGTCCGGTGTTCGATTAGTCGGACATGAAGTCAAGATCGAGACGGTGCCACAACGTGTGGCACATGCCACGCTCCAACTGGATGAGACGGGAGTCAACGGGAGCTCATCTCACGCTC
Organism: Propionibacteriaceae bacterium; assembly: GCA_025923975.1. Classification (GTDB taxonomy): domain Bacteria; phylum Actinomycetota; class Actinomycetes; order Propionibacteriales; family Propionibacteriaceae; genus Microlunatus. The sequence goes on along the minus strand of JAICEV010000097.1, from coordinate 1,168 downwards.
CAACTTGCCAATTCAGGCATGACGAGCGTGGGTCGCGCCCGGTTCAAATCCCTCCTCGCGCACGTCAGCGACTGGCCCCGGGTCCCGGACCTGGGGCTTCGTCCGCTGCGGGACAGCGGACTTCTCCCGTAGACACCCAGATGTTTGGTTGTCGCCGTTGCTGCGGCGTGTTCTTCCTCGTTGACGAGCGGTGCGCGTCTCAGTCACCTAAGTCGCGTCGTGTGCGTTGGGCGATCACTAGCCCGATGCTTTCATGTGTTGGTGGCGTGAGAGAGTGTTGATCATGTGAAAGGTGCTCCTGGCCAGGGAGGATGTGTCTTGCTACGGGACATGTCCAACCGGTCGAAGGAGCACCTTTCAGGTGAAGAGTATCGGGTTATATCCGGGGGTCCGGGTCGACACGAGTAGGACGTCGGCACTGGGCCAGGCCGGTGGTGTGCTGCTGGTAGAAGCCTTGCGCCGCTCGGGTCTGGACCAAGGCTTATCCGCTGGGCTCGCCCGGTGGCGGAAGCCGACCGCCATCCACGATCCGGCGAAGATCATCTGCGATCTCGCGGTGTCGTTGGCCGTGGGCGGGGACTGCCTGGCTGACGTCGGTGTGCTGCGGTCCGAGCCCGGTGTGTACGGCCACGTTGCGTCCGACCCGACCGTGTCCCGCACGATCACGGCGCTGGCCACTGACCTACCGAGGGTGCTGGCCGCAGTCGATGCCGCCCGAGCGCACGCTCGCCGCCGCGTGTGGCAGTTGGCCGGGGAACACGCCCCCGATCATCGCGCTGACACCAGCCGTCCGGTGATCATCGACCTCGATGCGACGCTGGTCACCTCCTACAGCGACAAGGAATCGGCCCGGCCGACCTACAAACGCGGCTATGGCTTCCACCCGCTGTGTGCGTTTGTCGATCACGGCGAGACCGGCACTGGTGAGCCGTTGCAGATCATGCTGCGGCCCGGCAACGCCGGCTCCAACACCGTCACCGACCACATCGCCGTCACCCGTCAGGCGCTGAAACAGCTGCCCAGTCACCGGTCCGGGACTCGGCCCGGAAGGGCGGTGCTGGTCCGCTGCGACGCCGCTGGCGGCACCCACGGGTTCCTGGAGTGGCTTACCGGGCAGCGGATGTCGTACTCGGTCGGGTTCACTCTGCCGTTCGACACCGCCACCATT
>JAICEV010000096.1 GCA_025923975.1 Propionibacteriaceae bacterium | reverse complement strand
TGGCCAACCACCCCAATATCAAGTTGGTTGACACGGTCTACGGCAATGACAAGGACCAGGAGTCCTTCGACAAGACTGCAGCGCTCCTGCAGAGCCATCCAGATCTAAAGGGCATCATCTCGCCCACCACGGTTGGGATCGCAGCAGCTGCCCGCTACCTATCTACGTCCAAGGCAAAGGGCAAGGTGGCCCTGACCGGACTCGGCACGCCGAACCAGATGCGGGAGTTTGTCAAGGACGGCACCGTAAAGGAGTTTGCCCTGTGGAATCCGGAGGACCTGGGATACCTCAGCGCGTTCGCGGCCAGGGCGGTGATCACCGGTGAGATTGAGGGCAACGAAGGTGACAAATTCACTGCTGGCAAGCTTGGCGAGAAGACCGTCGGCGCAGATAAGACAGTGCTGCTGGGCGATCCCTTCAAGTTCAACAAGGACAACATCGACCAGTTCGATTTCTGAATCGGTTATTCATGGCGGTGCCCGGCCTAGGCCTCAGACCGGGCACCTAACCCTTCCAACCGCAAGCACATGTGAACAAGAGTGGCGATCAATATGACTACTTTCGAATCCATCTCCGACCAGCTGGCCTATCAGGCAATTGAGTTGCCCTCCTGGGCGTTCGGCAACTCCGGCACTCGGTTCAAGGTCTTCGGTACGCCGGGCACACCGCGGACCGTCCAGGAGAAGCTCGCCGACGCTGCCAAGGTGAACGAGCTGACCAGGCTCGCGCCGAAGGTCGCACTGCACATCCCGTGGGACAAAGTCGAGGACTACGGCGCGCTGCGAGACTACGCCAATGATCTTGGTGTGGCGCTCGGCACGATCAACTCAAACACCTTCCAGGACGACATCTACAAGTTCGGCAGCCTCACTCATATCGACGAGGCCGTACGCCGCAAGGCGATCGAGCACCACTTCGAGTGCATCGAGATCATGAACCAGACCGGCTCGCGGGACTTGAAGATCTGGCTCGCCGATGGCACCAACTACGCCGGTCAAGGTGACCTTCGAGGTCGTCAGGACCGACTGGCCGAGAGCCTTGCCGAGATTTATGAGCGGATCGGGCCCGATCAGCGGCTGGTGTTGGAGTACAAGTTCTTCGAACCCGCCTTCTACCACACCGATGTTCCTGACTGGGGCACCTCGTATGCGCAATGCGCGGCACTGGGGGAGCGGGCAGTGGTCTGTCTGGACACCGGGCATCATGCGCCAGGCACCAATATCGAGTTCATCGTCGTTCAACTGCTGCGGTTGGGGAAGCTTGGCTCGTTCGACTTCAACTCCAGCTACTACGCCGACGATGATCTGATTGTTGGTTCAGCCGACCCGTTCCAGCTGTTCCGGATCCTGTATGAGGTCGTACGCGGCGGTGGCTACGGACCGGATTCCGAAGTCGCGTTCATGTTGGACCAGTGCCACAACGTGGAGCCCAAGATTCCCGGCCAGATCCGCTCGGTGCTGAACGTGCAGGAGATGACGGCGCGGGCCCTGCTCGTAGACCGTGAGGCGCTCGCGGCGGCGCAGGAGGCCAATGACGTACTCGGTGCCAACGGGATCCTGATGGACGCCTTCTATACCGACGTACGCCCGGCGCTCGCCGGGTGGCGTGAGTCACGCGGGCTTCCAGCCGATCCGATGAGGGCATACGCCGAATCGGGGTATCAGCAGAAGATCGAGAAGGAAAGGGCCGGCGGCACTCAAGCCGGCTGGGGAGCGTGAGTGATATGACCAACCAGGCAGTTGCAGAGCTGATCGCCCGGTCGAACAGGCTGGGATCGGATCCGAAGAACACCAACTACGCCGGTGGCAATACATCGGCCAAGGGAACCGAGACCGATCCCGTCACCGGTGAGCCGGTTGAACTGCTCTGGGTGAAGGGCTCGGGTGGGGATCTGGGGACCTTGAAGGAGTCGGGCCTCGCGATGCTGCGGCTTGATCGGATGCGGCAGCTCGTGGACGTCTATCCCGGCGTCGAGCGCGAGGACGAGATGGTTGCCGCGTTCGACTACTGTCTGCACGGCAAGGGGGGCGCAGCCCCGTCGATCGACACCGCGATGCACGGCCTAGTCGATGCAGCGCATGTTGATCACCTCCATCCGGACTCCGGCATCGCAATTGCCACCGCAGTCGACGGTGAAGAGTTGACTGCCAAGATCTTCGGCGACAAGGTGGTCTGGGTGCCGTGGCGCCGCCCCGGCTTCCAGCTCGGTTTGGATATTGCCAAGATCAAGGCCGACAACCCGCAGGCGATCGGCTGCATCCTCGGCGGCCATGGCATTACGGCATGGGGCGATACGTCGGAGGAGTCCGAGGCTAACTCCTTGGAGATCATCAGGACCGCTGAGGCATACATTGCTGAGCACTCCAAGCCCGAGCCGTTCGGTGCTGTGCTCGAGGGGTATTCCGCATTGCCTGACGATGAGCGGCGGGCCAAGGCGGCCGCCCTAGCGCCGACCTTGCGGTCAATCGCCTCATTCGACAAGCCGATGGTCGGGCACTTCACAGACGATGAGCGGGTATTGGAGTTTCTATCGGGTAGCGAGCATCCCCGCCTGGCCGAACTCGGCACCAGCTGCCCGGACCACTTCCTGCGGACCAAGGTGAAGCCGCTGGTCCTTGATCTTCCGGCGAGCGCTGCGGTCGAGGACTGCATCAACCGGCTTCGCGAGCTCCATGAGGCGTACCGGGCGGACTACCAGGCCTACTACGAACGCCACGCAACACCGGACTCACCGGCAATTCGGGGCGCCGACCCGTTGATCATTCTGGTGCCTGGAGTCGGGATGTTCTCCTACGGGAAAGACAAGCAGACCGCCCGGGTGGCTGGGGAATTCTACCTGAATGCGATCAATGTGATGCGTGGCGCAGAAGGTCTGTCCACCTACCAGCCGATCGACGAATCTGAGAAGTTCAAGATCGAATACTGGGCGCTGGAGGAGGCGAAGCTGCAGCGCATGCCGAAGCCCAAGCCGCTCGCCACCCGGATTGCCCTGGTGACTGGTGCCGCATCGGGGATCGGCAAAGCGATCGCGGTCCGGCTGGCCGCGGAAGGCGCGTGCGTGGTCATCGCTGATCTTGATGCGGGAAAGGCTCAGGCGGCGGCCGAGGAGATCGGCAGTAGTGACGTTGCTGTCGGTCTCGCGGCCGATGTCACGGATGAAGCGGCCGTGCAGGCGGCAGTTGATGCCACGCTACTGGCATTCGGCGGCATCGACATTGTGATCAACAATGCTGGCTTGTCGCTGTCGAAGGCGTTGCTGGACACTACGGTCGCTGATTGGGACCTGCAACACAATGTGATGGCGAAGGGCTCCTTCCTGGTATCCCGGGCGGCCGCCAAGGCGTTGATTGAACAGAAGCTGGGTGGCGACATCGTCTACATTTCCAGCAAGAACTCCCTTTTCGCCGGCCCGAACAACATCGCCTACTCCGCCACCAAGGCCGACCAGGCACATCAGGTGCGGTTGCTTGCTGCGGAGCTTGGAGAGCATGGCGTCAAGGTGAACGGCATCAACCCAGACGGGGTGGTGCGCGGCTCCGGCATCTTCGCTGGGGGCTGGGGTGCCAAGCGTGCCGCGGTCTACGGCGTCCCGGAAGAGGAGCTAGGCAAGTACTACGCCTCAAGAACGCTGCTGAAGCGCGAGGTGCTTCCGGAGAACGTCGCAAACGCGGTCTTCGTGCTCTGCTCGGCTGACCTGAGTCACACCACCGGCCTGCACATTCCCGTCGACGCCGGCGTCGCCGCCGCTTTCCTGAGGTGAGTCGCTCCCGCTCGGGGGGGTCAGGGGGGGTCGTCCCCCCCTCGGACAACGCAGCGTGGGTGGCCGCTGTCGATCTCGGCGCCACCAGTGGCCGGGTGATGCTTGGCAACCTCGGCCCAGATCAGCTCAGCGTCGAGGCGGTGCATCGCTTTCCCAACGATCCGGTACGCATCCCCGACGGGCTGCATTGGAACATCCTGGAGCTGTACCGAAACATTCTTGTCGGACTGCGTAAGGCAGTCGGCGCCCAGCCGGACTTGGCCGGTATCGGCATCTGTTCCTGGGCGGTCGATTACGGATTGGTCAGCGGCGACCGCTTGATCAACAACCCATTCCACTATCGTGACGAGCGGACCGCCCGTGGCGTCGAGCTGGTCCACAAGATCGCTGATCATGCCACTCTCTATGCCACGAATGGATTGCAGTTCCTACCCTTCAATTCGATCTATCAGCTGGCTGTCGATCAGGAAGCCGGAGTGATCAATGACACCACCAGAATGCTGATGCTCCCCGACTTGTTGGGATTCTGGCTTACCGGTGAACAGGTAGTGGAGCGCACCAACGCCTCCACCACCGGGCTGCTGGATCTCGGCACCGGGACCTGGAATGGGACCCTGATCGACAAGCTGAGCCTGCCGCGATCGCTGTTTCCATTCTTGATCGATCCGGGAACCCGAATCGGCGGTCTGCGCGACGAGGTGGCAGCGGAGGTCGGTGCAACGGCGGCATTGGATGTGATCGCGGTTGGGTCGCACGACACGGCATCCGCGGTTGTCGGTGTCCCCATGACGGAGCCGGATGCGGCGTACGTGTCGTCCGGCACCTGGTCGCTGGTCGGCGTTGAGCTTGATCGGCCGGTGCTCACTGAGGACAGTCGGGAAGCCAACTTCACTAATGAAGGTGGTGTCGACGGCAAGATTCGCTATCTGCGCAACGTAATGGGTATGTGGCTGCTCAGCGAATCCATCCGCTCCTGGGAGCGCGAGGGCCAATCCGTGGAGTTGACCACGCTGCTCGCCCAAGCAACCGCTGTCCGTACGCCGGTTCCGATCTTCGACGCGAATCACCCGAGCTTGCTGCCACCCGGCGACATGCCCAAGCGGATTGCGGCGTTGTGTGCTGAAGCAGATGCATCGGCCCTGGACTCGCCAGCTGTGTTCGCGCGCAGCATCCTGGAGAGCCTTGCCGAGGCGTATGCGACGGCGATCACTGATGCCGAGCGACTCAGCGGCCAGAAGATCAACACCGTGCACATTGTCGGTGGCGGCAGTCAGAACACACTGCTCTGCCAGCTGACGGCCGACCGGGCCGGGCGGCGAGTGCTGGCTGGTCCGGTGGAGGCGACCGCCATCGGCAACGTGCTGATCCAGGGACGGGCGGCTGGGCTCGTGCAGGGGGAACTCTCAGAGCTGCGAGCCTTGATTGCGAGGGCCTTCCCGCCAGTGGAGTACCAGCCGCGATAACCGAGTCGATGGGGTGCCGATGAGAACTGCGCTGTTCATTACCTGCCTCGCCGACGCCATGTTCCCGGAGGTCGGAAAGGCGACGGTGCAGGTGCTGGAGCGGCTTGGCCAGACCGTCGAGTTCCCGGCTGGGCAGACCTGCTGCGGCCAGATGCATGTCAACACCGGTTATCAGAAACAGGCGCTACCGCTGGTCGAGCGGTTCGCCGAGGTCTTCTGGCCGTACGACGCGATCGTCGCGCCGTCCGGCTCCTGTGTGGGTTCGGTGTGTCACCAACACGCGATGATCGCGAAGCGGTTCGGTTCACCGGGGCTGGTGGAGCAGGTCGAGGCGGTAGCGGCCAGGACGTACGAGCTGTCGGAGTTCCTGGTTGACGTGCTGGGCGTCACGGATGTCGGCGCCTACTTCCCGCACCGGGTTACCTATCACCCGACGTGTCACTCGCTGCGGATGCTGCGGGTCGGGGACAAGCCGATCACGCTGCTTCGGGCTGTCGAAGCGCTGGAGCTTGTCGAGTTGCCGGCGGCTGATCAGTGCTGCGGGTTTGGTGGCACGTTCGCGATCAAGAACTCCGACACATCGACGGCCATGCTGGCAGACAAGATGCGCACCGTGCTCGACACGGGTGCGGAGATCTGTACGGCGGGCGACAGTTCCTGCCTGATGCACATCGGTGGCGGACTGTCGCGGATCCGTGCCGGCGCCAAGACGGTCCATCTCGCGCAGATCCTCGCTGCCACGCGCGAGGAACCCATGGTGCTGGGTCGCGCCGAACGGCAGGCCGAGGTGCATGCGGGACCAGAGGCAGTGCTGTGAACGCGCCGGTCATGCTGGGCCTGCCGACCATGCCGCCTCCTGCGCCGCGCGGTGTTGGGAATCTGCGTGGGGACGAGAAGTTCCCGGCCGCAGCGCGGCGAGCGCTCGCTGATACCCAGTTGCGGCGCAACCTTGGCAAGGCGACCACGACGATCCGGGGCAAACGGGCCCAGGTCGTTGCTGAATTGCCCGACTGGGAGGAGCTGCGGGAGGCCGGTCGCCAGCTCAAGGTGCACACCATGGCAGACCTGCCCGATTACCTTGCGCAGTTGGAATCGGCCGTGACCGCCCACGGTGGAGTGGTGCATTGGGCTCGGGACGCCAACGAGGCCAATCAGATCGTGATTGAGCTGATCCGCGGCAAGGGCGTGGATGAAGTGGTCAAGATCAAATCGATGGCCACGCAGGAGATCGGGCTCAACGAAGCATTGGAAGCAGTCGGTATCACGGCGCTGGAGACCGATCTGGCAGAGCTGATTGTGCAGCTCGGTGACGACAAGCCGTCGCACATCCTCGTCCCGGCGATCCACCGGAATCGCGCGGAGATCCGCGAGATCTTCCTACGCGAGATGGCTGATGTTGACCCGGCCCTCAGCGACGAGCCGGCCGCATTGGCTGGTGCGGCGAGGCAGCACCTGCGGCGCAAGTTTCTTTCCGCCAAGGTGGCGATCAGTGGGGCGAACTTCGGGATTGCCGAGACTGGAACGCTTGGGGTGGTGGAATCTGAGGGCAACGGGCGGATGTGCCTGACCTTGCCGGACACCTTGATCACGATCATGGGAATCGAAAAGCTCGTCCCGCGCTGGCAGGATCTGGAGGTCTTTCTGCAGCTGCTGCCCCGCTCGTCGACGGGGGAGCGGATGAACCCCTACACCTCGATGTGGACCGGAGTCACGCCTGGAGACGGGCCGGAAGAATTCCATTTGATCTTGCTCGACAATGGCCGGACCGCCGTACTGGCCGATGCGGACGGCCGGGATGCGCTGAACTGCATTCGCTGCAGCGCATGCCTGAACGTCTGCCCTGTTTATGAGCGAACTGGTGGTCACGCGTATGGATCTGTGTATCCCGGTCCGATCGGCGCCATCCTGTCTCCGCAGCTGACCGGGATCGAGGACAATGCATCGTTGCCCTACGCGTCGTCACTATGTGGAGCTTGTTACGACGTCTGCCCGGTCAAGATCAACATTCCGGAGATTCTGGTGCACCTGCGCGCCAAACACACCGAGACGTACGCCAGTGAACATCGAGTGCCGAGTGCGGAGGCAGCGGCGATGTCGACAGCCGCCTGGGTGATGAGCAACCCGAAGCGCTGGACGCTGGCACTCCGCAGCGGGCGACTTGGCCGGATCCTCGGCCGAAAACGGAATGTCATCGGAGACGTGCCATTGCCGCTCGCGAAGCAGTGGACCGATGCCCGCGACCTAGCACGTCCGCCCAAACAGACCTTCCGCGACTGGTGGGCCGCCGAGCACGGGGGAGAGCGGTGAACGCTCGCGAGGAGGTGCTGGCGCGGATCGCGAACGCGCACCGAGCCGCACCGCCACCGAACCTCCGCTATGAGGACATCAGTCGGGAGTATCGGACCACGTCAGATTCGTCAGCCGAGATGTTGACCGAGCTGCTGATTGATCGCTTGCTGGACTATCGAGCGCTGGTACGGCAGGGCTCCGTCGATGATCTTGGCGCGACTATCGCTGACGCCCTAGCGGAGCGCGGCGCTGATACCGTGGCCGCCGCCGCGGGCTTGGACCCATCCTGGACGTCAGACCTTTCCGTGAGTGTGCTCACAGATGGGCTTTCCGAAGATGATCAACTAAGCGTATCAGAGCTGGACGGCGTGGATGGTGTGATCACAAGTTGCGCCGTCGCAATCGCTGAGACTGGGACGTTGATCTTGGACGGCTCAGCCGGCCAGGGCCGGCGAGTCCTTACCCTCATTCCCGACTACCACCTCTGTGTCGTGTTCGTTGACCAGATCGTGGCCGACGTGCCTCAAGCGCTGACGCGCCTGGAAGCCACTCGACCGCTCACCATGATCAGCGGACCAAGTGCGACTAGCGACATCGAGCTGAACCGCGTGGAGGGTGTACACGGTCCGCGGACTCTCGAGGTGATCATCGTGGGTAGGGAAAGGAGTGAATGATGCCCCGCTATTGTCTGCTCGGGCGCGTTGACCCGAGCCGCCTCGAGGAGTATCGCGAGGCTCACCGAGCCGTATGGCCGGAACTGTTAGAAGCATTGCGCGACGCTGGCTGGCGTAACTATTCACTCTTTCTGCGCGATGATGGCCTGCTGATCGGTTACGCCGAAGCGGACGATCTTGCCGTGGCACAGGAAAAGGTCGCCCGTACCGAGGTCAATGCTCGCTGGCAGGCTGCCATGTCGGAGTTGTTTCAGAGCGGGGGTGCTCCAGACGAAGCCTGGGAGATCGTTCCGGAGGTGTTCAACCTCGAAGACCAACTGCTGGCGGTACGTCGCCAAGGTACTCAACCCAGCGCTGAGTCACTGTAAGAGCGCCGCGGCGGTGCCGGTGTCGGTGATCAACACGTTGACCCAGCCTCCGACGACCGCCGCCTGAATAGCGGTGTGTTTGCTCTGGCCACCGGCGATCCCGATCCGCCGTGGAATCTCGCGCAGCGTGTCGGCGTCGATGCCGACAACCCGATCATCCAGGTCGCTGGGCACCAGGTTGCCTGCAGAATCGAAGAATCGTTGGCAGATATCGCCGACCGCGCCGGCCGCATGCAGCCTGTCCTGCTCAGCGAAGTCTGCCGCATTTCCGCTGGCGCGTAATAGGGGCGATGGCGGGAGGCTGCCAATGCCTGCTAGCGCCATGGTCAGGCGCTTCCATTCCTTGGCGACAGATTCCATCGCTGGGTCATTCAGCAAATTCTCCCGCATGGTCCTGTTACCAACGAGAGCAGGAGCGGGTACGAACGTGGCGGTAGCCCCGACGAGTCGAGCGAATTCGGTGAGGAGCCGATTGCCCTGGGTCTGTACTGATGAGTTGCCGATGCCTCCCATGAGCTGGATGACACTTTCAGCCCCAGGAACCCGGAAGGGCCGCATCCGGTCCACAACGGCGAGCAGCGTTTGGCTCCAGCTGGAGATCCCTATGCGTTCCCCGCCTGTCAGTGTGGTTTCCAGATAGGTGGCGCCCGCCGATCCCAGCCCTGCAATGATCTCCTCGTCGGTCCCTTCGACATCGACGACCACAGCCTCGGCTAGTCCGTACGTCTCCTCGAGCGCTTCTTCTATCTGGGTGTGCACTCCCGGCGCTACGGCGACGACGGTGCGAACAATGCCCAGCTCAGCGGCACGCTTCAGCAGTCGGGACACCCGGGCCTGGGAGAGGTGCAGAGTGTCCGCAATGTCCACCTGGCGTACGCCGCGCTCGTGGTACATCCGGGCCACTTTGGTGATGAGCCTGAGTTGCCCATCGGTTGGGGCTCGAGTCATACCACCCGGCGATGCGGTCATGCTGGTGAATATTAATGCACTGGCCGCTGCTCGACCGCGGCCTCCCGGGCCGCCCTCACCCAGGCAGGTTCGGTCTCGGCACAGATCAGAAGCGACGGCTCGTAACGGTCGAATTCGATGGGCACATAGTCCGCCGGGCGTTCGCCAGACTTCAGCACCCGGCCGGTACGGGGATCGATCAGCCAGTACTTGGAGGGCACCCGGCCCTCTGCGTCGAAGAACATCCAATGCCCACCGTGCTCGGCGTACCCGATGTAAAGGACACCCGGATCGAGTAGCCCGCGGGTGTTGGCGGACACGTCCCAGCACGGACTGGCCTCGGTGAGCGGCAGATCGTCCAAGATCTTGCCCACCAGGCCGACATAGCGGCTGCCCTCGAAGTCAAGTGCCTCCTTCCAGCCGGCGCCCTCGGCCAAGAAGTACTCACCGTGGCCGGGCTCGTCGGGGTGCAGCCGCCACTGCCACAGGCTCGCCGCACCGTACGCGACGCCCATCAGTGCCCCAGCGCAGACGTTGCTCCAGGCTTCGTGGCCCTGCCACCATCCCTCAGCGACCCCGCGACGACCGTTGTGCTCATAGCTCGGCTCGCCGTTCATGATCGCCTTGGGTGGCCGCTGAGCCCACATCGTGGCAAGACGATCAGGAACATGATCACCCATATGTCCGGTTTGGCAGGACTGGAAGTCCAGCCAGTCGGCGCCTTGATGCACGTCGTTGCGGTGATGGGGCCGGTAGTGGATCCCGGTCGGTTG
>JAICEV010000095.1 GCA_025923975.1 Propionibacteriaceae bacterium | reverse complement strand
CGCTTGGGAAGCTCTTCGATCTCGGCTTCAGCAGCTACTTCTACACGCCGATCATCGTCGCCTTGGTTCTGATGCTGATCTTGTCGTTGATCTTTGACTCTCTGATCTTGCTCATTCAGCGTGGAACGTTGCCCTGGTTCAGGAAGCGGCCGGCATGAACCTCTTTGAGTATCTGTCCGATCCCGCTAACTGGACGGGCCAGGGCGGCATCTGGCACCTGCTGCTTCAGCACTTGGGCTATACCGTGGCAGCGGTCGGGATTGCCGCGGCTATCGCCATACCGGTGGGCATTTTCATCGGCCATACGAATCGCGGTTCCTTCCTGGTGATCGGCCTGAGCAACGCTGCCCGGGCCATTCCTACCCTGGGTCTGCTGGTTCTGGTCGTGCTTCTGCTGGGCACAGGAATTGGACCGATCATCGGTGTCTTGGCCCTGCTCGCGCTGCCACCGATCTTGACCGCAACAGCGGCCGGTATCCACGGCGCGGATCATGAGGCGGTGCACGCCGCCCGGGCGCTGGGGATGTCGGAATGGCAGATTGTGGCCAAAGTGGAGTGGCCGCTGGCCCTGCCGCTGGTGATCTCGGGTCTGCGTAGTGCCAGCCTGCAAGTCGTCGCGACGGCCACGGTCGCTGCTTACAGCGGCGGCAGTGGTCTCGGTCGGCTGCTCATTACGGGCAACGCCACACGTAACTATTCCGAAATGTTCGCAGGCGCTGTCTTAGTCGCCGCGCTGGCTATCGTCCTTGATGTGTTGTTGGGTGGCCTCGGATGGCTGGCTGGCCGCAGGGCCAGCCCGGGAGGCAAGACGATCGACAAGGCGATCGAACCCCAACTCAACCTCGTTGGATAGTTCAGCCTTGAGATATGGAGAGAGTTCAACATGAAGATCAAGCGATCACTCATCGCTGTCGGTGTGACTTTTGCCGCCTTTGCCCTCGCTGCATGCGGCGGGACGAGCGATCCGCTGGGCGAGGCGAGCCCATCCCAGCCGTCTGAACCCTCCTCGGTGGCAACTGCCCCAATCGTGGTCGGTTCAGCTGACTTCACTGAGTCCAAGATCCTGGCCGAGATCTACTCTCAAGCATTGAAAGCAAAGGGTGTCGAGTCATCGACGAAGCTTGGCATCGGATCACGTGAGATCTACATCAAGGCTTTGCAAGATCAGTCGATCTCGGCGGTACCCGAGTACACCGGCAACCTGCTGGTCAACTTCGACCCGAACGCCACGGCGACGACTGCGGATGAGGTGGAGGAGGCGCTGCCATCGGCACTGCCGAGCGACCTGAAGATTCTGAAGCCTTCTGCTGCCGTCAATCAGGACGTCTACGTCGTGACCAAGGACTTCTCGGCGCAGCACGGGATTACCTCCCTGGAGGATCTGAAGAAGATCGCGAGCACATCAACGCTGGGCGGTCCGCCGGAGCTTGAGAAGCGAAGGTATGGACCGCCCGGACTGGAAGAAATCTACGGCGCGAAGTTCAAGGCCTTTGTCCCGTACCCCAAGTACCCGCCGAAGATCAGCGATCTGGACAACAACAAGATTCAGGTAGCGACGTTCTTCACAACAGACGCGGTTATCGCCGATAAGGGTTATGTCCAGCTCGAGGATCCGCAGTCCATGATCCTTCCGCAGAACGTCGTACCGCTGGTTCGCTCCGATGTGGCGAACAATGCGACAGCGGTAGCGGCCCTCGATGCCGTCCAGGCTGCACTGACTACCGTGGAGCTGATGCAGCTCGACAAGAAGGTCGACAGCGAACACCAGGATCCTGAACAAGTCGCTGCGGAGTGGCTCAAGAGCAAGAGCCTCGCGTAAGCGCTTAAGCAAGCTAGTCGGAGTCGGGCGGCGCGATCTTGTTGTCGCGCTCGTCCCGGTCCGCCCACTCCAGCAGCTGATCAAGCCGATAGGGGTGGTCGTCGATATCGACATGAAGATCTCCGAGCTCGGCGAAGCGGGCGGGCATGGTGGCGATGGTGAAGTCCTTGGGATCAGCGTCAGCGATCTCGGTCCAGTGCAGCGGCGCCGAGACGACACCTTCCGGGGTGCCGCGTACCGAGTAGGCGCTGGCGATCGTGTGGTCACGCGCGTTCTGGTTGTAGTCAACGAAGACCGAGCCTGGATCGCGATCTTTGCGCCACCAGGTCAGGTCCACCAGGTCGCCAGCGCGCCGCTCAACCTCGCGAGCAAAGGCCCAGGCCGCACGGCGTACGTCGGGGTGTCCATGATCGGGAAAGATTCGCACGTAGATATGCAGTCCCTTGCCACCAGAAGTCTTGGGATATCCCACTGCACCGAGCTCATCCAGCAGCTCCTGCACGATTACTGAAACACGCTGCACGTCGGCATAGGTTGCCACCGGCATCGGATCAAGGTCGATACGCCACTCGTCCGGCGACTCAACATCATCGCGACGGGAGTTCCATGGATGAAACTCCACGGTGGACATTTGCACCGCCCAGATCACGTCCGCCGGATGGGTAACGCAGAGCTCGTCGGCGTCCCGGTTGAAGCGTGGAAAGTGCACGCGTACGGTCTCGATCCACGGCGGTGCTCCATGCGGCAGACGCTTCTGATGCACTTTCTCTCCGTCGACTCCATCAGGAAAGCGGTGCAGCATGCACGGCCTGTGGTACAGCGCATTGACGATACCGTCGCTGACCGCAAGGTAGTACAAAGCAAGATCAAGTTTGGTCTCTCCGCGCGCCGAGAAGTAGACCCGGTCGGGATTGCTGATCTTGACGACCCGGTCTCCGACTTCCAGCTCGATCCGCTCCGTGGCCATGCCCGCCACAGTAACGCCTCATCACCTACGCCGACTTGTCAGCGTCGGTGGTCGCCATAGCGACCACTCACGCTGACAAGTCGGCGTGAGTTAGCGAGCGCGGAGCCAGGCGAGTACGGCCAGCACCCGGCGGTTGTCCGAGCCAACGTCCGGCAAGTTGATCTTGGCAAAGATGTTGGAAATGTGCTTCTCGACTGCTCCGCCGGTGATCACCAGGCGTTCCGCAATCGCAGCATTGCTGCGGCCTTCGGCCATCAGGGCCAGCACTTCCTTCTCCCGTGCACTGAGTGCGCTGAGCGGGTCAGCCCGTCGCGCCACCAGGAGTTGGGCGACGACCTCAGGATCGAGAACGGTGCCCCCGGCGGTGATCGTTCTGAGGGCATCGACCAGCGTCTCCAGGGAGGTGATCCGGTCCTTGAGCAGATATCCCACCCCGCCTCGGCCGTCGGACAGCAGGACGTCAGCGTAGGAGAGCTCGACATAGGCCGACAACATCAAGATCCCCAGCTCGGGCCGGGAAGTCCGGGCCTCAACTGCCGCTCGTAGCCCGTCGTCGGTCATGTTCGGCGGCATCCGTACGTCCACGATCGCCACGTCCGGCCGCTGTTCAGCGGCAGCCCGCAGGAAGCTGGGTGCATCCTCGACTGCCGCCACCACCTCGCAGTCGACCTCGGTCAGCAGCCGTACGAGACCCTCGCGGAGCAGCACAGAGTCATCGGCCACCACCACGCGCACGGCACCAGGCTGCCACACCCGGTGGCGCGGGCGATGAGACTCGAGCTCATGGCAGTTGGGGAATTGTCGCGGTCAGCTGCGTGGGACCACCCGTCGGTGAGGACACCGTTAGCGTCCCGTCGACCCCTGCGAGCCGGTCGGCGAGGCCGGACAGACCGTGACCCTTTGCCAGCGAGGCGTCGCCGATCCCATCGTCGGTGATGTTGATCACCGCGAGAGCGCCAACGCCACGAACCTCGACCGAGGCCTGGCGCGCCCGACTGTGCTTCTCCACATTGGCCAGAGCCTCGGCTACTACGAAGTAAGCCGCACTCTGCGCGGCGTCGGACAGCTGTACGTCATCGACCTCGACAGAGGTCGGGATGGTGCCGCGCGCAGCCAGAGCAGTGATGGCCGCTGGCAGGCCCTGTTCGGCCAGGATCGGCGGTGCGATACCACGGGAGAGAGTACGAATCTCCGCGAGCGCGTCCTGTGACTGCTGCAATGCCTCGTCGAGCAAGGCACGCGCCTGGACCGGATCATCATCTAGCCGGCGCTGGGCGGCCGACAGATCCATGCCCAGCCTGACCAGGCGTTGCTGTGGACCGTCATGCAGGTCCCGCTCAAGGCGGCGCAGTGTATGCACCTCAGCCTCGCCGGCGGCCGAACGGCTCTGAGTCAGCTCGCTCACCTGCTGTCGTAGCGCGGACGTCTCGTCGACCAGCAGTGCGTACGCCACAGCGCCGTGCAGCCTGACGAGTCCATGCAGCACGAAAGGTGTAGTGATCAACAGCAGTGCGCCGAGCACGGTGTTGAAAGTCAGTTCGGCGAGGCGCCCAGGGTAGCCCAGCAGCTCGGGCAGGCCTTGGTTGTCTTGCGGCAGCCAGCGGCTCCAGAACCAATAGGTCACCCCGCCTAGCCCGCCGAAGACCCACGTCAGTGCGAGCGAGAACGTGATCGTGCTGAGAATGAAGTTGATCAGCACGTGCAGCAGATCGCGCCAGGATTGGGCGTTGGCCAGCCGCCGCAGCTTTCCGCCGAAACCTGGCCCAGCCGCTGGATAGCGGGTGCGCGGCAGGGTGATCCCGGCATAGTCGAGCAGCGCCATAGTCATCCGCGACGACCAGCCGGCCACAATCAGGCAGGCAATGAGGATGAAGAGGCCAACGACCAGCACGATCAGCCCCACTCCGAGGCTGAACAGTGTCGTGCAGGCAACGAAGGCGGCAAGTGAGACAGCGAACATTCCGATGATCACTGCCAGGTTGCGGCCAGCGCCTTTGATCATGGATGTCACGGGATCGTCCTCTGACTGCCCACTGCGAGCCTCGGTCGCGCGAGCAGCGGCGCGGTCGGGGAGGACGTCATAAAGATCAAGTACTTCAGTGGCAGGTTCAGCTCGGACGTCAGGATCTGTCATGTCCTTAACGTTCCTGAATTGGCATCGCAACCACCATCAGGCTATCGGGCCAATTCGAGATCGGGTTATCCCTACCAGCGACGGTGCCCTTCGACAGGCTCAGGGCACATAAGTAGCGGGCTCAGGGCACATGAGTAATCGATCTTAAAGCTTGCGGCCCATCACAAGGTGCGCGCGGATCGGCATCTGCAGCTCGCCTGCAGCAGTCAGGAACTTCGCAAAGATGTCGGCTGATTCAGTGAAGATCTGGCCGACCTGGTCATCGCTAAGCCGGTCGGCCAACGGGGTCCCCTTCACCTCGGTCTCGATCAGATTCTCAACAGAGCCGTACATCGCGGTACCAAGCGTCGTTCTGGTCTCCACGATGTCCAGCCCAGCCCGGGAAAGCGTCTTGCACAGGATGGAAAGGTCGCCCTGGGACCAGTACGTATCAAGTAACTGCAGCGCGTCCGCAGCTGCGATCCGCCGGACCACAGCGTCAAGCTCGAGGAAACCGGGCTGATCGTCGAGACTGGCATATGTCTGGACCGCGACCGCGCCGTCGGGCCGCACGACTCGTGCCATCTCGGCAACCGCGGCGTCGACATCGGGAAAGAAGAACAGCGCAGATTGACACAGCACGGCATCGAACTCGCTGTCCCCGAAAGGCAAGTTTGCAGCGTCGCCCTGCCGCCATTCGATGTCACTTCGACTGCCGGCCGCGACCTCGAGCATCGCTGGATTGAGGTCAAGCCCGACGACGGATCCGGTGCGCCCAACCCGGTCGGCCGCCGCGCGCGCCACAACCCCGGTGCCGCAGGCAACGTCGAGCACCCGTTGACCTTCATCGACGCGAGCAATGTCGATCATGAGCGGCGCCCACTGGGCGAAAAGGGCCGGCACGAACAGTTCTTCGTACGCTTCGGCCTGCTCCCGGGTGATCTGGAAGGTCTCGGTCACGGTTCCTCCTCGGCTTGGCGCGCTGCTCTCCAGGGTTTCGCCCGCCACAGGTCTGAACATCGGTCAAATGACCCATTTGTTGGTGCTGCTCGCGTAACTCTTCACGCCGCGGCGGATGGCTGTCCGATAGCGCAGGAGCAGCGGATGATGGTGCCATGGAGGCGGACGGTGCTCTCGGGACCGCTGCAGAGTCGCTAGCGCTCGGACATTGGGAGCAGGCGCGCGGGCAGCTGGAGGCCAGCCTCGCCGACCACGAATCCGCTGAAACGCTGGAGGGGATGGGTAGCGCGCTGTGGTGGTTAGGCGAGATCCAGGAGAGCCTGAACTTCCGAAAGCGCGCGTACGCGGGCTATCGCGCCGAGCAGCGCAACGCCGAGGCCGCCATCGTGGCGCTGGACGTCAGCGTGTGCTACCTCTCAAATCTCGACAACCCGACGGTTGCGCAGGGATGGATCGCCCGCGCGCGTTCGGCTGCCGCGCTGAGTGGCGACCAGCGGCTCGACGGCTGGCTGTGGTTGATGGAGGGCTACACATCTGACGATCCCGCCCGCCAGCGGAAGCTGCTTGACCAGGCGCTCGAGCTGGCCCGCCGATTGGGCGATCCCGACCTCGAGCTGTCCGCCCTAACCGACCTGGGATTAGCCATGGTGAGCGCCGGAGAGGTGTCGGCTGGGCTGGCACTACTGGATGAGGCGATGGCGGGCACGTTGGCCGGGGAATGCACCCGACTTGACACCGTGGTTTGGGCTAGCTGCAGCATGCTCTCGGCATGCAGTCTGGTCGCCGACCACAAGCGAGCAGCCCAGTGGTGCGCCGCGGCAGACAGCTTTGCGGTGAAATACGGCTGCCCGTTCCTGCACGCCAGATGCCGGGCGCACTACGGCAGGGTTCTGGTTGGGACTGGGGAGTGGGCCGCTGCGGAGACCGAGCTGCTGCGCGCCCTGTCCATGGCAGAAGATCTCGGCCGCGAGCCGCGCGTCGAGGCGCTCGCTGGCCTGGCGGAGCTGCGACTCCGACAGGGCGCAGTCGAGCAGGCAGTCGAATTCTTGGCAGCGGCTGGGGATGCCAGGGAGATCGCTCCGGTATATGCGGAAGTCATGATCGCCGCGGGGCATCCCGAGCGGGCCATCGCGGTGCTTCGGTCCCAGCTGAGCGAGATGGACGCCTCCGACGCCACATTCCCAATCCTGGTCGCGGATCTGGTCGAGGCCCATCTTGCGAGTGGCGATCTTGGTTCAGCCCGTGCGACGGCGGGGTGGCTACCTGGCGCGGACCATGGCCATCCGCAAGCACTGGCACTCACCGAACGCGCCACCGGACTCGTCGCGGCAGCGCAAGAAGAATCAGATCGGGCAGCGAACCGGCTGCGCCGCGCAGCGGCGGAATTTGATCGCCTGGAACTTCCCTTCCACGCGGCCCAGGCCCGACTCGAAGTTGCCCGGGTGCTACGGAACACGGATCCGCCGCTCGCAGTGGTCGAGGCAAGTTGGGCACTTGACCGTTTGCAGCGATTGGGTGCGCATCGCGACGCAGCCGCAGCGGCCGCGTTGCTGCGCAGCCTTGGTGTCGCCACCCGGCCCGGACCGCGCCAGGTCGGGCTGCTTTCGCAACGAGAGCTCGAAGTGCTCGCGCTACTGAAACGGGGATTGACGAACCCCGAGATTGCAGCCGAGCTATTCATCAGCCCGAAGACCGCCGCTCACCATGTCAGCCGCATTCTCAGCAAACTGAATCTGAGGTCGCGGACAGAGGCCGCAGCGTTTGCAGCCACATACCAGGCAGCCGGCGAACAGGGCGGAAACCAGGTCGCCATCCGACACTAGTGCGGCGCATGCATATCTGGGCCGGGCCCGGCATGTGCTGCCGGCGCTAACGGTGCGAGCGGCAGCCGCACTGTGAACCGCGTGTGACCAGGCTGGCTGGCGACACTGACGGTGCCGCGATGAGCATCGACGACCGCTGCCACGATGGCCAACCCGAGGCCGGTGCTGCCACCTCTCGCCGCATCTGGCGCCCGCTTCCTGCTTGCGTCTCCCCGGGCAAATCGCTCGAAAACGCGACCAGCCATCTCGGGGGGAATGCCGGGTCCGTTATCGGTCACGGTCACAAACCCCTCCATGCCGCTGACCCAGAGGTCGGTACGCACTTGGGTGCCGGGCGGGGTGTGGGTACGCGCGTTGGCCAGCAGGTTGATCATCACTTGATAGAGCCTGTGCTGATCACCTTGGGCGATCACTGGATACGGAGGGAGGTTGAGCTGCCATACATGATCGGGACCGGCCGCGCGGGCGTCGCTGACAGCGTTGATCACGATTTCACCCAGGTCACACGGCTGGAGATCAAGAGCAGGTCCGGAGTCCAGGCGCGCCAGCAGCAGCATGTCTTCGACCAGCTTGGACATTCGCTCGGCTTCGGACTCGACTCGTGACATCGCGTACGCCGCATCAGTCGGGATCCGCTCTCGATCGCGTCTGGTGAGCTCTGCATAGCCGCGTATTGCTGCGAGCGGGTTGCGAAGTTCATGAGACGCGTCTGCCACGAACTGCCGCACCCTGGTCTCTGACGCCTGGCGCGCAGCGAGCGCCTCTTCGACGTTGTTGAGCATGTGATTGAGGGCCTGCCCTACCCGGCCGACTTCGGAGTCAGGGTTGGCATCCTGTGGTGGCACGCGAACCGCCAGGTCCACCTCCCCGCGATCCAGCTTCAGCTGGGACACCTGTTGGGCAGTCGCCGCGACCCGATTAAGGGGGCGCAGGCTGCGTACGACCAAGGAACGGGCGGCGAATACGGTCCCGCCGATGACAAACAGCGAGAACAGTGCTGCCAGACCCACCAGCTCCAGGACGGTCTCGTCAACTTGGCGCAGCGGTACGCCGACCACCAAAGTGACGACAGTTGCCGTCCCGGAAACGACCCGGAAGCCCACCACCCGATAGTGACCGAGCTCGCTGAGGGTAATGGAGCTCTTCGATCCATCGGTCGGCACGCCGGCGAGTTGGGACACCGCCGCATCAGGAAGGAGCGTGACGGCAGCACCGCGCTTACCTGCAGCGCCACGTTCGGTGAGCATGCCACCTTCCTGGAGGGTGCCGTCACTGGCGTAGATCACCGCAAGCGTGCCAATCGGCTGACCGGGGCGGAGCAAACCACTATCTGGGCCGCCTCCGGCCCAGAGGCCGGCCGGATCGCGTACTCGAGCCGTCACCGCGTCGAGTTGCCGGTCGAGCTGGGACATCAGTACTTGGCGGGTGGCCAAGGCCGTCGCGGTAGTGATCAACAGCGCAGCGAGCGCGACCAGCGCCGTCACCCTGATGACAAGCTGTCGCCCCAGCGTATGGCGGCCTAATGGATCGGGCCGCCGCACCACCTCCGGCTTAGGCGGCATACTCGCCGGTGGGCCGCCGCCTGGTTGCGCGGCCGCTGGGTAGCTCATGCAGCTGCCGGGCGCAGCACATAGCCCGCGCCGCGCAAGGTATGGATCATCGGCGGACGATTGGCGTCGATCTTCTTGCGCAGATAGGAAATGTAGAGCTCGACGACGTTGGCTTGGCCGCCGAAGTCGTAGTTCCACACCCGGTCCAAGATCTGTGCCTTGCTGAGCACCCGGCGCGGGTTGCGCATGAGGTAGCGCAGCAGCTCGAACTCGGTAGCGGTCAACTGGATCTCCACATCGCCGCGACGCACCTCGTGGCTGTCCTCATCCAATGTGAGGTCGCCAACGACGAGTGTCGAGTCGTTCCTCGCGAGTGCGGCCCCGCTTCGGCGCAGCAGCGCGCGTAGCCGGGCGATGACCTCCTCCAGACTGAACGGCTTGGTGACGTAATCGTCACCACCTGCGGTCAGGCCGCCGATGCGATCTTCGACGGAGTCCTTTGCGGTAAGGAAGATCACTGGAACGTTGGGATCCTCAGCCCGGATGCGTCGCATCACCTCGAGTCCGTCGAAGTCTGGCAGCATCATGTCCAACACGATGGCATCTGGTCTGGTTTCCCGGGCCACCTTCACGGCCTGCCCGCCTGAGGCTGCCGTGGAAACCAGCCAGCCCTCGTAACGCATGGCCATGGACAGCAGCTCGGTCAAGCTGGACTCATCATCGACCGCCAGAATTCGGATCGGCGTTCCGTCGGGTCGGGTGAGGGGTGCTGCGGCTCCATTTGTGCGAATCATGCGCCTAGCCTGACACCAGATCTCGGTAAAGCTCTATGCGCTAGCTGTGGCTTCGCTGTGAATCTGTCGAGCGATTTCTGTGGTCAAGTCACATGGCTGCGCGCGTAGTGGATCGCTCCGCGAACTCGTCCGCTTCCTCTTCATCCGACGGCTTCTTACGTCGGAACAAGCGGTCGATGGAGGCGGCACCCCCGCCCATGACGAACAACAGCAGGCCAAGTAGGCCGAGGGCCACGTTGTATTCGTAACCCCCTTTGTAGCTGCCGTCGGCGTTGAGCAAGGTCGGTGGCCATTTGTACCAGTTGGTGTAGG
>JAICEV010000094.1 GCA_025923975.1 Propionibacteriaceae bacterium | reverse complement strand
TCGATCATCGACCTCGTCCAGACACCAGCGCAGCGGGAGACCGTCGACCGGGTGACGGCTGTGATGTCGCTGCTTGAGGGTCACGCGGATGTCGTCATGGACAGCGTCGGCCCAGAGGTCATTCCCACCGTGGAAACCATCCGGGCCAAGTTCACGGTACGCCGGCAAGGCCAGGGCTTCGACAAGATCATCCGCAAGCTGCTCGGGCTGGACGCCAAGATGCGGCAGTATCGCGACGGCGCAACGTTCTGTCGCACTGTGATGGCCGACGTGGGCATGTCCGGCCTGAACAAGGTCTGGACCTCGCCGGAGACCCTGCCATCTGCCGCAGAGATCTCCAACCCGCGACTTTGGCTGTCGCGCATGCATCCTGAGCTGACTACCGGCTGAGCCGAAGTATCGGTGGCTTATCGAGAGCTCGGACCAGCCAGCCTGGCCGTCGTTCAAGCCGTTGACGGAGCGCTGAGCGGTGCGGACAAGCAACTGCTCGTCGCTTGCTCCGGCGGCGCTGACTCCCTCGCGCTTGCCTTCGCGGCTCGATACGTGGCGATTCGCCGCTATCTGGAGTACGCGGCAGTAGTAATCGATCACCAACTGCAGGAGGGATCAGCCGAGGTTTCCGCAGCCGTTGTGCACCAGCTCGAGCGGCTTGGCTACGACGACGTGACCGTCACCACCGTCGAAGTAGACAGGTTGGCGACGGCCGGGCCGGAAGCAGCAGCCCGACAGGCTCGCTACTGGGCCCTCGACGCTGAGGCCCGACGGCGCTCTGCCACAGTCTTGCTCGGTCACAACCTCGACGATCAGGCCGAGACCGTGCTGCTCGGCCTGGCTCGTGGATCGGGCAGCAGGTCACTGGCCGGGATGGCACCGCGAGCCGGCCATCTGCTTCGACCATTCCTCCCCATCCGTCGTGAAACGACCGAGCAAGCGTGTGTGGAGCAGGGACTCGACGCCTGGCAGGATCCCCATAATTCAGATCGGCGGTTTACTCGGGTTCGGGTACGAGAGACCGTGCTGCCAACGCTGGAGGCCGAGCTAGGTCCCGGCGTTGCCGAAGCGTTGGCGCGGACTGCGGAGCTGCTCCGCGACGACACAGAGCTGCTCGATCGGCTTGCGGCCGAGGCGTACCGCACAGCGGAAGGGCTGGGCGGCACAGACACGTTGGACTGCGCCGCACTGGAGTCCCAACCACCCGCGCTGCGTCGCCGGATCCTCCGACTGTGGTTACTGGCACACGGCATCAGCGATCTCTCGTTGCGACACATCAGCGCAGTGGAGTCGCTGGTCATCGGCTGGCACGGCCAGAAGTCCATCGAGGTACCGGGCGCAACGGTCACGCGTAATGCGGGACGGCTTCAGGTCAGCTGACATCGGCTGCCCGGTCCGCGTCATCGGGTGTCCTGTGGCAGGCTGAGGCTCGTGGACGACACCCAGCTCGATGGTGACTTGACGCGCGTCCTTGTTACGAAAGAGGAGTTGGCCGCCCGGATCAGCGAGCTCGCCGCCGAGATCGATCGGGACTATGCCGGAAAGGACCTGCTCCTCGTCGGCGTGCTCAATGGAGCGGTCATGGTGATGGCTGATCTGTCGCGCGCGCTCACGAGACACTGCCGGATGGACTGGATGGCGGTCTCGTCGTACGGCTCCGGCAGCCAGTCCTCGGGCGTGGTGCGGATCCTCAAGGATTTGAGCACCGACGTGACCGGTCTGGACGTGCTGCTGGTCGAGGACATCATCGATACCGGACTTACCCTGTCGTACCTGGTCAGCAACCTGCGCTCCCGCGGACCGGCCAGCTTGCGGGTCCTGACGGTATTCAGAAAGCCCGAAGCGGCACGGAACCCGGTCGAAATTGCCTACGTCGGATTCGACATTCCCAATGAGTTTGTCGTCGGCTACGGTTTGGACTACGACGGGCGCTATCGCAACCTGACCTCGGTTGGCGCGCTCGCACCGCACGTCTACAGCTGAGCAGCCCCGGGATACCTCGCTGAGGGCACGAGATGAATGCCCGCCAGCTTGGACGCAAACGATAGCCTTGGCAGGAGGATCTCCCGGGTCCCTCATACATTTACTAGGCAGGTCATGAACCTACGACGGATATTCCGCTCACCTCTGGCGTGGATCGTCCTTGCCGTCATTGCGATCGGTCTGCTGATCGACTTCAGCCAGCGCGTGACCAGTGGGTACAAGGAAGCGCCGACCTCTCAGGTGGTCTCGATCATCAACGGCAACGAGCCGTTGAGCGAGGTCATCTTGATCGACAAGGAACAAGAAATCCGCGTCACCCTGAAGGACGCGAACAAGACTGGCTACAAAGCAACCTGGGTTGGCAACCAGAGTGACCAACTGATCCCCCGTCTCGACCAAAGGGTGGCGGACAAGACGCTGGATCAATGGAAGGGCGAGAACGCAACCCCGGGCTTCTTTAGCTCCCTGCTCGGCACCCTCATCCCGTTCATCATCATCGGCGTGCTGTTCTTCTTCCTGCTGAACTCCGTGCAGGGCGGCGGCAGCCGGGTCATGCAATTCGGCAAGTCAAAAGCCAAGATCGCTAACAAAGACACGCCCAAGACCACCTTCCGTGATGTCGCCGGCTGCGAGGAGGCGATCGAGGAGCTACAGGAGATCAAGGAATTCCTCGCTGAGCCAGGCAAATTCCAGGCTGTAGGCGCCAAGATTCCGAAGGGCGTTTTGCTGTACGGCCCACCTGGCACCGGTAAGACGCTGCTGGCACGAGCAGTGGCCGGCGAAGCCGGCGTGCCGTTCTATTCCATCTCCGGCTCTGACTTTGTCGAGATGTTCGTCGGCGTCGGCGCCTCCCGCGTTCGCGATCTTTTCGAGCAGGCGAAGGAAAACGCGCCCGCGATCGTCTTCATCGACGAGATCGATGCCGTGGGTCGGCACCGTGGCGCGGGTATGGGCGGCGGCCACGACGAGCGCGAGCAAACCCTCAACCAGCTGCTGGTCGAGATGGACGGCTTCGACGTACGCGGTGGCGTGATCTTGATCGCCGCTACCAACCGGCCAGACGTCCTCGATCCCGCACTGCTGCGCCCGGGCCGGTTCGACCGCCAGATCTCGGTCGAGGCGCCCGACCTGAAGGGCCGCTTCGAGATTCTGAAGGTGCACTCCGAGGGCAAGCCGATGGCGCCGGGCGTCGATCTGGAGGGCGTGGCGCGGCGTACTCCTGGGTTCACCGGCGCCGACCTGGCCAATGTGCTGAACGAGGCCGCTCTGCTCACCGCTCGGCAGAACGCGCGGATGATCACCGACGAGTACCTCGACGAGGCGATCGACCGGGTCGTGGCGGGCCCGCAGAAGCGCAGCCGGCTGATGAATGAGAAGGAAAAGCTGGTGACCGCCTATCACGAAGGCGGCCATGCCCTTGTCGCCGCGGCGCTGCCTGGCACCGACCCGGTACAGAAGGTGACGATCCTGCCGCGCGGCCGGGCTCTCGGCTACACCATGGTGCTGCCAGAGCAGGACAAGTACGCCAATACCCGCGCGGAGCTGCTGGACCAGCTGGCGTACATGATGGGCGGCCGGGCGGCCGAGGAACTGGTCTTCCATGACCCGACCACCGGGGCCAGCAATGACATCGAGAAGGCGACAACTGTGGCGCGCGCCATGGTCACCCAGTACGGGATGACCGAGCGGCTCGGCGCGATCAAGCTCGGATCCGGCGACGCGGAACCCTTCCTCGGTCGCGACATCGGCCACGGGCGTGACTACTCCGAGGAAGTCGCCGCGATCGTCGACGAAGAGGTCTCCAAGCTGATCAGCAACGCCCACCAGGAGGCGTTTGACATCCTCAACGAGAACCGGGATGTCCTCGATGACCTGGTGCGCGCGCTGTTTGAGAAGGAGACCCTGGATCGGGAGGAAGTGGCCGCCGTCTTCCAGCCGCTCCGACTGTGGCCGAAGCGACCCGCCTGGACCGGTTCGGATGAGCGTGTTCCCTCGACCATCCCGCCGGTAACCCCGCCGCCCCCGTCGATCAATGGTCAGGCTGGGAACGGTCAGGCTGGCAGTGGTCAGACGCCGGGCCCAGGTCATGAGATTCCAGCCGGCGGCGCGCCGCAACCTCCAGAGCACTCGCCCGTTCCGTCGCAGTGGCCAGCCCCTGACGATGCCGATCCGCAGCCGCAAAGAGGCCCGGACTTTCGGTGACCGAACTCGACGACGCCGCCGACGTCAGTCGTGACGGCGCCGGCAGCATGAGGGGCATCGACCCGATTCACTTCCCGGAGCGGGTCGGAGATTTCGACCATGATCGTGTCGTGGCCGCGGTACGGGAGATCCTGATTGGAATCGGCGAGGATCCGGACCGGGACGGTCTGCGGGACACCCCGGAGCGGGTGGCGCGGGCGTACGCCGAGATGTTCGGCGGCCTGCGCGAGAATCCGGAAAAGGTGCTGGCCACCGTCTTCGACCTCGGGCACGACGAGTTGGTGCTCGTCAAAGACATCGAAGTCTGGAGCGTCTGCGAACACCACCTCGTGCCCTTCACCGGGGTTGCCCACGTCGGCTACATCCCCAACCGAGAGGGCAAGATCACCGGGCTCAGCAAGCTGGCACGGCTGGTTGATATCTACGCCAAACGCCCCCAAGTGCAGGAGCGACTGACCACTCAGATCGCCGACGCGATTAACCAGATCCTGGAGCCGCGCGGGGTGATTGTGGTGATCGAGTGCGAGCACCTCTGTATGACCATGCGCGGCGTCCGCAAGCCAGGCTCGAAGACCATCACCAGCGCTGTCCGCGGTCAGCTGCGTAACGCCGCCACCCGCGCTGAAGCCATGGGACTCATCACCAGCTGACTTTCTGCGCGCCGCCCTCTCTTGCGAAACCGGTCAGAAACCCCGGGAATCTCGGCCGAAACGGTGTTGTTACTGACCAGTTTCTGACAGAAGTAACGGTCGGCTCGACTACTTGACCGATTTCTTGCTGGCCTTCCAGGTATTGCAGCGACCGAAGTCAGCGGAGTCGAGACCACGACTGAGCCAGCGAATCTGCGCCGCGCTGCTGCCATGGTCGGGCTTGCGACTACTCGGCGGGTCCTCGTCACCGGTATAGCTGTGCCAGACCCTGAGTTGATAGCGGTCATCGCTGCTCAGCCCAAGGGACGGGGCGGCTACCGCAAGGAAGACGCCAGCGAAGCACTGCGCCTGCAACTCAAGGCGACGACTAAGGAGATACCGGTCGCTGCGCTTCTTGGTCCGATAGGCGCGCAGCGCGTACTCGGTGAGCATGCCGCTTTCGGCCTGCAGATGGTGACCGAACTCGTGGGCGACAAGCCCGATGTAGCCGAGTCGCGCAAATGTGTAGGCCTCACTGCCGTCGTCAGCTGTCATGGGCCAGTAGATGGTGCGCGTGGCCGAGCAATAGTAGGCCGGCGCCCCTCTCTGGTTGAACCGTCCGCACGGCGTCTTGATCGTCTTGCGGTAAGCCTTCACCTTCGGCGTAGTCAACTTGATGCCATGCGCGGCCAGCGGTTTGGCAAAGGCCTTGACCAAGCACCCGACCAGCCTCTTGCCGTACGAGGCCAGGTTGGCATCTTTCAACGGGGGCTTCGGTGAACGGACCTTGACCTTGCACGAGACCCGGCCATCGCCGAGATCGATGGCGTAGACGGTGTTCTTTGCCAGCGTCTTGTTGGGCCGCGCGGGCGTGCGACCGGTGCTGGATCGGGGAGGTGTACTCGTAGGGTTCGGCGGCGTAGGGCCACTGGTGGGACTGGCCGTCGCTGCAGGTTTGTGCGCCCGCGTCGGCTGGAGCCCGGGTATCTCACCGTTCGATGTTGGCTGGCATCCGGCGAGGGCCACGACGCCGATCGTCATCCCGAGAACCAGCAGCGCTCTGGTAGACCTGTAGAGCGGAAGCGGCACGGGGCAGAGCATAGGGTGATCCGGGTGAGTCCGCTGCATGCCGTCCCTGATCTGCCGCAGCCTGGCCGCACTTTGGTGATAGGTGTGGTCAACGTCACCCCAGACTCCTTCTCTGACGGCGGCGAATTCCTAGACCCGGCAGCGGCGATCGCTCATGGCCTAGACCTGCTCGCCGAGGGCGCCGACATTATCGACGTCGGCGGCGAATCAACGAGGCCGGGTGCGATTCGGCCAGAGGTACCTGAAGAGCTTCGCCGGGTAATCCCGGTAGTCGGCGAACTGGCAGCGGCCGGCGCCTGTGTCAGCATCGACACGATGCGCGCGGCGGTCGCGGCACCGGCAATCGCCGCCGGCGCCCGTCTGGTGAATGACGTCTCCGGCGGCAAGGCCGATCCGGGGATGCTGAATCTGGTCGCCGACTCCGGCGTGCCTTTCATCTGCATGCACTGGCGAGGACATTCCGAGGACATGCAGAGCAAAGCCTCCTACACCGATGTGGTATCCGAGGTGATCGCGGAGTTGTGTACCCAGCTCGATGAAGCGGTGGGTGCTGGCGTAGCCATGGACAAGTTGATCATCGATCCAGGCTTGGGGTTCGCCAAGACCGGCGAGCACAACTGGCAGATCTTGGAACGGCTCGAGGAATTTGGGGTTCTCAAGCGGCCGATGGTCGTCGGCGTCTCCCGCAAGTCATTCCTTGGCCAGTTGCTCGCGGGTGCCGATGGCAGCCCGCGACCAGCCAAGCAGCGCGACGACGCCACCACCGCGCTCACCACAGTGCTTGCGCTACGAGGGGTTTGGGGGGTACGAGTGCACTCCGTCCGCGCGAGCCGGGATGCTATTGCCGTAGCGCAGCGACTGCTATCACACTGAACCGTATGCTCGCGAGCGTCGGGTAGAGCAGCTTCCAGCGGCCGCTCGGCGCGAGCGAACGCAGACAATTGCCACGTCGGATAGGGTCGCATGGTCAGGAGGTGGCATGGCGGCAAACGCAGTGGTCGACGCCGGACGCCGGACCGGCGAGGGCAGCCGGGATCGGATCAGCCTGACGGGGATTACCGCCTTCGGCCACCACGGCGTCTTCGACTTCGAGCGTGAGCAGGGCCAGCGATTCGTGGTAGACGTGAGCTGCACCCTGGATCTCTCGTCAGCGGCGAGCGCTGATGATCTTGGACAGACGGTCGACTACGGCGCTCTGGCACAGGCGGTTGCGGCAGATATCGAACGGGACCCGCTGAACCTGATCGAAGCTCTGGCCGACAGAATTGCCGTAACGTGTTTACGCTATGACGCCGTCCAGTGCGTCGAGGTCACCGTGCACAAGCCGCAAGCGCCGATGCCGGTTGATGTTGCCGATGTAGCGGTCACAGTGATGAGGAGTAAACGATGTGAGTAGTCCCAACCCGCATGCAATCGACGCAGACACCTTGAGCGGCATGAAGCCTTTGCGGAAGGTTGTCTATTCCATCGGCTCGAATCTCGGGGATCGGCTGGGCAATGTGCAAGGTGCCGTCGATGCTCTGAGTGATACGCCCGACGTCATCGTGGTGGATGTTTCGTCGGTATATGAGACGAAGCCGGTCGGTGGACCAGCCGACAGTCCGCAATTCCTCAACATCGTGGTGGTCGCTGAATCCACACTTGAGCCGGCAACTCTGGTGGAACGAGCGTTCGCCATCGAGGATGCCTTCGGACGGACCCGTGATGGCGGTCGGTGGGGGCCGCGCACCCTGGATGTCGATTTGATCATGGTTGGGAACGCAGTTGTTGACCAGGAAGATCTCAAGCTGCCGCATCCGCTGGCGCACGAACGCGCGTTCGTGCTGGTGCCGTGGTACGAGGTGGACCCGACCGGGGAAATTGCGGGCAAGGGAGCGATTGGTGACCTGCTCGGCCGGGCGGACGCATCCGGCGTGGTCCGGCGAGATGATCTTGTGATCGACCGAGACTGAGGATCATCGAGCTTGGCTCAGCAATCTTCTGGGCAACCTTCTGGCGGCTCAGTCAAACTGACACCGTTCCGCGCTCTCGTTATCGCCGCGCTCTTTGGCGGCCTGGCCGGCTGGCTTCTGGTCGTAACCGCTAACGCCTTTGACCTGATTCCACCGGAGGTGCCCTGGACCGCACCCATCGGTTTGATCTTGGTTGCTGCGCTCGTCGGGGCCCTGGCGTACTCCACACATCAACGTATCCAGGTACGCCATGAACGCATGGAGGCGCAACGAGCCGTTGCTTTCCTCGTGCTTGGCAAAGCGTCCGCGCTGGCGGGCGCCCTGGTAGCGGGCGGTTACTTTGGATTCGCGTTGATGTTCTTGACCCGGCTGGATGCGGCAGCGCCGCGGGATCGTGTGATCCGATCTGCGATTGCGGTCGTTGCCGGGGTAGTCCTTTGTGTCATGGGGTTATTGCTGGAGCGGGCCTGCAAGGTCCCTACCGAGCCCGACGACAGTGCAGCCGCTGGCGAGGGGGACGACCTAGAGGCGGACACGCGCGACTGAGCATTGAAATCCAGGGTGGGGAGCTAGCCGAGGCATATGTTGACGGGCGTGACTTCGCCGCCACCTCCCAGCCGCGGGCTCAAGGCCCCGCCACTCCAACGCATCTCGGAAATCGTCTTGATCGTCGGCACAATGGCGGCAGCTGCTGCTGCCTCTGGACCTATCGAGGTCGTGCGTCTGGGGGTCGCTGTGGCAATCACCGCCGCTCTGGTAGCGTGCGCCTTCGCCTGGCGCGAGCTCAACACGGCCAGACGCAGTCATGCAGACGCCATGCTCAAGGCCACACGTGATCACGGTGAGGCGCTGAGCGAGGAGCGGACCCGGAACGCCGCGGTCGTCGACGTCTTGAGCGGCCGGGTGTCAGATGCTCGCAAGGTGATCGAGAAGCACCGGGTGATGATTGCCAGGCAACACCAACAGATCTCGAACTTGAAAGACGATCGGACGTACCTGAGGGGCGAGGTGGAGTACCGCGACGAGGTCATTGCGGCTCTCCGGGATACGGTACGTGACCGCGAAGCTGAGCTGATTATGCTGCGCGACGAATCTGATGCGAAAGTCCACCGCATGCCGCGGCGGGTGCTCGCCGAAAATGCGTCCGTCTGGGCCGAGCTGTCGGCCGGCGACGGTATCAGCGGCGTTCCGATGCCGACGGTGGTCGACTTCACGATCATGGACATGGTTCTGCCCAACTACGAGGCGGACCGCCAGCCCGCGTGATCGAGAGGCAGCGTCGTCTCCATCAAGCTCAGCTACACCGGATCGCGCGCCGCTGTGCTGGGGAGGAGCGAGCGGACACGCTTTTCGTCCGCGAGCAACGACGAAGTAGGCGGCTACCAAGCGCGATCCGCAGCGAGCGGAGCGAGCAATTGAACACTGCACAGCTATTTATCGATGTCGCCCACGACGTAGCCCATAGAGGCCAGGGCCGACTCCAAGGCCTCTGTGCGTACGCCTATCAGCACCTGCTCCAGGCTGGAAATGTTGTTGAACGACGGCGTCCGCAGCTTGAGTCGCCACGGAGTCTTCTCGCCGCGGGAGACCAGAAACACGCCCGCGATGCCAAGCGGTGCCTCGATCGCCAGATATCCCTCACCCTCCGGCACGCGAATGATTTTGCCCAGCTTCACCGACACCGGCCCAGGCAACTCCTTCAGCCGGTCAATGCAGGCGATGATCAATGATGCGCTGATCGCCACCTCCTCAGCGAGCACGCCCAGCCGCGCTTGCGCATCGCCCCAGCGGCGTACCGGAGGAGCGATCAAGTCAGCGAGCTCGGGGTAACCCAGATAGTGCTGCTGCAGCCGCAAGTCAAGATCAACTCCACTCGCCCGCGCCGCCGGCCCGCTCACTCCGAACTGCTGGATCGTCTCCCGGTCGAGGAGCGCAACTCCGCTCGTCAGGGCAGCGAACGCCGGGGAGTCGATCATGGTAAGCACTGCGTCAGCCGTCCGAGCCGCCTGCGTCGCAACCTGTAGTTCGACCTGTAGCCAGGCATCGTCGGCATCCACGGCCAGGCCGCCGATTCGTATCGCCATCGGATGGATGCGGTTCCCAGTCAGCCGGAGGGTCTGAGTGCGCAGCGCCTCACGCAGGTGGCGGAGTCCAGGGTCGCCGGCGATCCGATGCGGCACGTAGCTGAGGAAACCG
Organism: Propionibacteriaceae bacterium; assembly: GCA_025923975.1. Classification (GTDB taxonomy): domain Bacteria; phylum Actinomycetota; class Actinomycetes; order Propionibacteriales; family Propionibacteriaceae; genus Microlunatus. Next base: position 471 of record JAICEV010000094.1, on the reverse strand, counting down.
CAATGACTGAGGATCCGGGTGTGCTCGGCCAGCAGGGTACGCAGCCAGACCGCCCGCTCCGGCACAGCAAGTCCCATCATCTGCTCACAGACCAGAGCGACCGCCAGCTCGCCGAAGAAGGGAGCTTGCCAGTCGTGCCGGTCCGCTAGCATCAGGATCTGGCGATAGTCGCGTACCTCGAAGAGCTTCTCAGCGCCCCGATGCATCGCTCCGACCGCGACCCTGGCCGTGGTGATCACGTCATTCTCGGTCCAGAGCCGTAGCTCGATGAGTCCCGCGCCGCTCGGATGTTCCGGACCGAGGTCGAGCAAGATCGTTCCGGCCGGCAACTTGGCTGGATGTGTGGCAGGCAGCACACCGGGTGCAAGCGAGCCGACCAAGACTCGGAGGCGCTGGTGAGCCATCAGCTACCGAGCCCTTTTGGTGTACGTTTTCGCCCTTGTGATCACAGATGCACCGGTATCGGCGCTC
>JAICEV010000093.1 GCA_025923975.1 Propionibacteriaceae bacterium | reverse complement strand
TATTCGCCGAGGCGAAGATCGTCCCGAAGCCAGACACCTTGGAGCAGGATGTGAAGGCGACCCTGCAGAAAGTCGCATCCGACGAGGTCGACGCTGGTTTGGTGTACCGGACCGACGTCATAGCAGCAGGCGATCAGGTCGACGGCATTGAATTTCCCGAGGCACAACTTGCCACCAATACCTATCCCATCGCCACTCTGGAGGACTCGAAGAACCCAGCGTTGGCGCAGGCCTTTGTGGACTATGTTCTATCGCCCGAGGCCCAGGGAGTACTAGCCAACGCAGGCTTTGACAACCTCTGACTCTGAGCCGACTCTGGTCGGCGATAAGCCGGATATGCAGCGCGCCGCTGGTCGCCGCGGCAGCGACCGACCCTGGCAGAGCCGCATCCCGTTGCTGCTCGCTGCACCGGCCGCCCTGGCTTTGCTGTTCCTGGTCTTGCCGCTTGTCGGCCTGGTGATCCGTGCTCCTTGGTCGGCGGCGGGACCCGTGCTTGCCAGCACCAGCGCGCTGCAGGCACTGAAGCTGTCCATGATCACTGCTACCATCTCCACGATCATCGTGGTGCTCATTGGCGTGCCACTTGCCTGGGTACTGGCTCGGCCGGGGTTGCGGGGAGCCTCGCTGCTGCGGGCGCTGATTACGATTCCCTTGGTACTGCCTCCCGTCGTGGGCGGCGTCGCCTTGTTCACCGTGCTCGGCCGGTCGGGACTGCTCGGTCGACCGATTTACCAGCTCACTGGTTTTGCATTCCCCTTCACCCCTTATGCGGTGATCCTGGCACAAGTCTTCGTTGCTTTGCCCTTCCTGGTGCTGTCGGTGGAAGGTGCACTGCGGGCAGCTGATCGCCGCTACGAAGAGGCAGCCTCGACCCTTGGTGCGCGCCCGGTGACGGTCTTCCGCCGTATCACGCTGCCGCTCATCGGGCCGGGCATTGCGGCCGGTGCAGTCCTCGCCTGGGCTCGTGCGCTGGGCGAGTTCGGCGCGACGATCACATTCGCCGGCAATTTCCCGGGCACCACCCGCACCATGCCGCTGGAGGTCTATCTCGCACTGGAAACCGATCCTGGATCTGCGCTGCTGCTTTCAGTGTTGTTGCTGGGGGTTTCGGTCGCTGTACTGGTCTTGCTTCGGGATCGCTGGGTGAGCCGGTGGTAGCAGAGCTGTTCGCCGACCTTGGCGTTGCGCGCGACGACTTCACACTGGACTTCGAGCTGCAGATCGGAGCCGGAGAGGTCGTCGCCCTGCTGGGCCCGAACGGCGCCGGCAAGTCCACTGCCCTGCGGGCCCTGGCAGGACTGCTTCGACTCACATCCGGACAGATCTCGATCGCTGGCCGGGTGGTAGCCGATCCGACGTCCGGCGTACATCTGGCGCCGTACGAGCGGTCCATAGGCGTGGTCTTTCAGGATTATCTGCTGTTTCCACACCTCACAGTGCTCGACAATGTCGCGTTCGGGCCGCTGGCACAGGGATGTGAGAGATCGGAGGCGCGGCGGCGTGCTGCGGTATGGCTTGCTCGCGTGGGGATTACCGATCTGGCGAACGCCAAACCGCGGTCAGTGTCTGGGGGGCAGGCCCAGCGAGTGGCGCTGGCCCGCGCGCTAGCGACTGATCCTAGAGTGCTCCTGCTGGATGAGCCGCTGGCCGCGCTTGACGCCAAAACACACCTGCTGGTACGCGCCGAACTACGTCGGCACCTGGGTGACTTCCCTGGCGCGACACTTCTAGTGACGCATGATCCCATCGACGCCACCGTCCTGGCTGACCGGCTGGTGGTCATTGAGCAGGGCAGGGCAGTGCAGCAAGGCCTACCCCACGAGGTAGCGCGCCGCCCGCGTACCGACTATGTGGCCAGGCTCGTCGGTCTGAACCTGCTGGCGGGACGTGGCCAAGGCCATCGGGTTCTGCTCCCGACTGGGGGCTCGGTCGAGTTGGCAGAGTCAGCCTTCGGCGACCTCTATGTGGCTTTCCGGCCCGCCGCAGTGTCGATCTTCGTCCATCGTCCTGATGGATCACCCCGGAACCTCTGGAGTGGCCGCATCGCGACGATCGAGCCGCATGGCGAGGGCGTGCGCGTTGAGATTGCTGGGGCTCCTGACCGTAGGTCGAGCGTCTTGGCTGAAATCACACCGGCAGCAGTCGCCGAGCTGGAATTGGTGCCGGGGAGCGAAGTATGGGCAGCCGTCAAGGCTTCAGACATCGAGGTTTACTCCGGCGACTAGAGAAGCATGATTATGTCCACGAAGCTGTTCTCCTTCGTACCAGTGTGGCAAGGAAGCCGCCGACGAAAGAATCGCCGAGCCCGACAGTGGTGGGCTCCGCGACGTCAAGCCTGAAGCCAGGCATGCAGCGTACGACTGGCCCCATGCGCTCTTCGAGCGCGGTGGCGAATGCCAAGGCCTCGGGCCGCACCGGCAAGCCACGGGTGAACTCCTACTGCTGATCTGTGTAATCGTCGCCGTGGCAGTAGCGAGTGGAGGCAATCAGGATGCCTTCGCTGAGTGCCTCGGCATACTCATCCGCGCGTTCACCAAGCGCCAACGACCAATACTTCGTATGCACCACCAGTGTCGGAGCCGGGATGAGCGCCTGCAGTGTGCTGAGGGCGTGCTCTACGTCGGTCGCGGACAGCAGATCGACTGACCGGCCCAGGTCCGCCTGCATCTCGTCTTCGTTCATCCCGTAGATGTCGATGACCTCGAGCAGCGCGTCGCGCACTCGGCTGCGGAAGGCAGGTCGATGAAAGGCGGCGTCCTCGTAGTAGACCAATGCACCCGGCGGCAGCTGCAGCATATGTCTTCTGAGCGTGGAGAGGCGTTCGGTGAGCAGGACCTGATCACGCATCGTGTTGAAACCTGAGATCAGGAAGATTTCAGCGTCATGAAGCAGGGACGCCAGCTGTTCGCTCAGCAGCAGCGACGCATTCGCTGGGTCGTTGACATAGATCAACCTGTTCGGGAATGGCGCGTCCACATCAATGTCTCCGACCTGGACGCGCGTGCCCTGGTCGTATTGCACCACGAGGTGCGGATCTAGTGTGTCGTCACAGGCGCTGGAGATGTAATCGCAGGACGGCGGCAGTAGCCGGCGAACATGGTCGTTGAGGCTGACGAGGTGCAGTGTGCATGGCACCCCGAGCTTGCTCATTGCGAGCGCCGCCCGGACCGACGTGCCACCCAGACTGATCCGCCCGGGAATCCGGCTCGCGACTCCGCGCAGTGCCTCGGCGGAGGCGGCGAACCGCTCGCCTCCGGCACCGTGTTTCATGTGTGCGAGCACCGAGATGATGAGATTACGCTCATCGGTCACCGGGACAGACAAAGCGAGCTCACTGTCGTGTATTTCAAGCTCGGCAACGAGTTGCTCCAGCATTGCGGAGGACAGCCTCAGCTCATAGTCGATGCAGCCTCCTAAGCCCAGCACGACACGTGAGGCCACGTCAGTACAGTGACGCCTTGCCTGCCGTCTCAAAGAGGTCGATCTTCTGTCCGGCAACCACCTTCATCGCCTCGATACACGGCGGCTGGATGGTGAGCGGTTCGCGAAGGCTCTCATCTGCCAGCACCTCACGCATCTTCATGTGGTACGCCACCTTGATATCGCTGGAAATGTTGATCTTGTTAATGCCTAGCCGAACTGCCTCGGCTATTTCGTCGTCAGGGTTGTTCGAACCGCCGTGCAGCACCAGGGGAATGTTCACCTTGTTCTTGATCTCTTTGAGTAGATCAAGCTTGAGTTCCGGCCTCATTGCCTTGGGGTAGATGCCATGCGAAGTGCCGATAGCGATCGCAAGGCTGTCCACCCCCGTCGACTCCACAAACGTTAGGGCGTCTTCTGGATTGGTGTAGATGATGGCATTGCTGCCGTCCTCGGCCTCGCTATCGGTTTGGCCGATAGTGCCCAGCTCGCCCTCCACCGAGAGTCCCACAGCGTGCGCGGTGTGGACCACCTTCCTGGAGATGGCGATGTTTTCCTCGAATGGCAGCATCGAACCGTCGATCATCACCGAAGTGAAGCCGCTCTGTATTGCGGTCAGGATTTGCTCGTAGTTCGCACCGTGATCCCAGTGGATTGCAATCGGCACAGGTGAGCGGTGAGCGCGTTGCGTAACCGCGGCGATCATCTCCACACCGACATGGTTCACCTCGTCGGGGTGGATCCCCAAGATCACTGGCGCATTCTTCTCTTCGCTGATCTCGATGATGCCGTTGAACATCGCATAGTCGCTGATGTTGAAGGCAGGTACCGCGAAAAAGTATTCATTCGCGACGTCCAATATCGCCTTGCCGGTAGTAAGCACGTTGTCTGCCTCTTCTAACTGTCGAGTGTGGATGGTCGGAGTTGCTGCTAAGTGTGAGCGATGAGTGTCAGTTCTTGACGGCGCCGGATGTGAGTCCGCCGATGAACCGCCGTTGGAAGAGCAGGAACAAGATCAGCACCGGAATGGAGCCGAGGATGCTCATTGCCATCATCTGATTCCACTCGTAGGAGTGCTGGCCCATCAGCAGCTGGATACCGATGGGAACGGTTCGCATGTCGTCTGTCCTGGTCAGAGTGAGGGCGAAGAGATATTCGTTCCAGGAGATCATGAACGTGTAGACGCCGACCGCGATGAGCCCCGGAACCGAGATCGGAACCAGGATCCGCCACAGGGCCGTCCATCCGCTGCCTCCATCCACCTTGACCGATTCGTCAAGCTCGCGTGGCAAGGTATTGAAGTACGCCGTCGTCATGATGATCGCGTACGGCAGCGTGAACACCATGTGGGTAAGGACCAGGCCCCCGTAGGTGTTATACAGGCCGAGGGCCACCACGAGACCAAAGTAGGGAATGACACCTGTGATCGGCGGCACCGCCTGGACACTGACAATAGCGACATTGATGAACCGCTTGAGCCGAAATTCGTACCGGCTGAAGCCATAGCCGGCGAGTATTCCGGCGAGCAGCGTCAATGCGGTCACCCAGAGCGCCACGATGTAGCTGTTCAGGAAGAACCTCAGCTGGGTCGGATCGGTCAGGATCTTCCAGTAGGCGTCGAACGAGAGATTCTCTGTGATGAGCCTGGGAGGAACCTGGAAGACCTCGCTATTGGGCTTCAATGACGTCGACAGCATCCAAACGACTGGGAAACCAGCAAAGACGGCACCGATGCAGAGACCCACGATCACACCGATCTTCGTGCTGAGGCGTCGCCGCTGCATGCGAGTGCTCACCGTGATCACCTCTCCCTTAGCTGGCGCACATAGAAGAACGCCAAGATCATTGTGAGGAGTAGGATGATCACAGCGCTGGCGGATGCGGTGGCGAACTCATAGCTGCTAAAGGCCTGCTTGTAGGTATAGGTGCTCAGCATCTCCGTGACATTCAGCGGCCCGCCGCCGGTGGTCAGCCAGATGAGTGCGAACTGCTGGGATGTCCAAATCAGATCCAGCACCGCCATGCTGATCAGAACCGGTTTCAGCTGTGGGATCGTGATGTTGAAGAACTGCTTGATGGAGTTGGCGCCGTCAACCGCGGCTGCCTCATAAAGATCGGATGAAATCCCCTGGAGCCCGGCTAGCAGGCTAATCATGAAGAACGGGTATCCGGACCAGATGTTGATAAAGGTCAGCGCCCACAGCGCTGTGCTCGGAGAGGCGAGCCAGTTGACCTCAGTCTGCAGGACGCCGAGGGTGGTCAGGATGTAGTTGACCACACCGAATGGATCCAGCATGAGTCGCCAGATGACTGCCACCACCGCAATCGTGAACAGCCACGGCAGGATGTAGACGATGCGGAAGATGGCTTTGGTCACTCCACCCAACAAACCGGTGTTGAGCATCATCGCAAAAGCCAGCCCCAGGACGAGGTGGGCGATGGTGCTGAGAGTGATGAAGAGGAAGGTGTTCTTGATTGCTGTCCAGAACACCGGGTCCGTCAGCACCTCGGTGTAATTTGCCAGACCGGCGAAGACGGGGTTCTTCTCGACGATCACGTTGTCTTGAAACGAGTAGCTCACCACCATCGCGATGGGGATCACCAACAGAACAAAGATCAGGAGCATCGTCGGCGAGATATAGCCGTATGGAGCGAGGCTCCTCACGGCAAAGGGTCGTCTCCTGTCCCGTGCTGGGGAAGTCGAGGTCTCCGCCTCCAGTGTCGCGGCTTCAGGCATGACCGTTCGGTCGATGTGCGCGGGTTCCAACGAAATCTCCTTGGATAGGGGGCCGCACCGGCGATCCAGTGCGGCCCCACGGAGGTGAGGAAAGCCTCAGATCACAGACGCCCAGGACTCTTGCGTCTTATTGAGGGCCTCGTCGACACTCTGCTTGCCAGTGAGCACGAGCTGAAGCTGCTCATCGAAGGTACGCATCAGCTCTTCGGACTTCGGCAACCCCACAAACTCGTTAGCGGGGTATCCCTCTTTGTAGATATCAAAGGCCGTCTTGAAGAGCGGATCGCTCTTGCTGAAGTCCGGCTCGGCGGTGTTGTTGCCCGGGAAACCATTCGCCAACGTGCTCAGCTCGGAGTTCGCCTGCTGGCTCATCAAGAACTCGACCAGCTTGAACGCCTCCGCCTTGTGCTCGGTCGAATCCGCAATCCCGATGCCCCAGGACGCGTACGGCAGGCCGCGCTTGCCGGTGAAACTGTCTTCGGCTGGGATTGGCGCCACTGTGAAGTTCAGGTCGGGATTGTTCTTCTTGATGAGATTGATGTGAGCCAAGGAGTCGATCATCATGCCGATTTGCTCGGCGGTGAACTTCTCGACCTTGTCCTGCTCTTTCATCGTCAGCGAACCGGGCGCAATGACGTCCGCATCGTTCAGACTCTTGACGTACTCAACAGTGCTCTTCACGGGCGGGCTGGTGAGGTTGGGCTTGCCGTCTGGAGTGAGCATCGTGCCGCCTGACGCCCAGAGCCACGACATCACGTCGTTCTGAATGCCGTTGGGCACGGCGGTGTCGAGTGGCAAAGCCCAGCCTTTGACGTTCCCGCCCAACGCGCTGATCTTCTTTGCCGCATCAAGGAACTCCGTGCGGTTGGTTGGAGCGGCCTTGACATTGGCTTTCGACAGCATGTCCTCGTTCACGAAGAGTGGGTAGACGAAGTTGACCACCGGAATCATGTACGTCTTATCGTCCACCTTGATCTGGCTGGCCAGCTGGCTTTCGTCGTACTTCGCCTCCGCCATGAGCGCCGAGAGGTCCGTAAGCGCACCCTGCTTGGCGAAGTCATTCACCCAGGCACCATCCAGCCCCACGACATCGGGCAGAGTCTTCGACGCTGCACCGGACACCAGCTGCTGCTTGGTCGACGCGTAGGGACCGCTCAACAGCTTCACCTTGATGTTGGGGTTCTGAGACTCGAACTGCGTCATGAGCTCCTGGAACGAGCCATCCGGCAGCTCCGGTGCCCACCACTGCGCGAACTCGAGCTCGACGGTGCCACCTTCCTGCTGCGAGCCGGTGGATTCCTCGCCAGTGCCGGTACCACAACCCACAGCTCCGACAGCCAGCAGCGCCGCCGTGACCACTCCGAGTAGCCGCTTCATGCGGCTGGGGACCCTCGTGCTGCCTCCATTCATGTTCTCTCCTTTGTGTGTGCAGGTCTGTGCGATCCTAACTCCGCAGATCAGGCGCTGACAAGGAATACTGCTGCATTATCCATTACAAATCGGCATACTTAGGCGTAGAACTGCAAGGACTGCTATGCATGCCCCATCATCCGCCTCTATCGGTGCGACACTCCTGGTCGATCCAAATGAGATCGACTGCAAACTCTTGCAGTTTGTGCTGTACCGTGCTGATCTAAACCGGTCTACATGCAGCTATCAGGCGTAGATAGATGCGATAGTCGCAAAGACAGGAGCAGGGGCGGTGAATGTGAAGGTTGACGCTGATGAGAGGCCGCGACATCTCCCCGCCGGACGAAAGGCCCGGCTCGCGGCATACGTTGCCGAGGCTGGCCAGGTGACCGTCGGCGCCCTTGCGGAGCGGTTCGGCGTCTCAATCGACACGATTCGCAGGGACCTGGATCAGCTCAGCACCGAAGGTGTCCTGGTCCGTACCTATGGCGGGGCGGTCAGCCTGTCGATGGCTTCCCGTGTCGACCGGGCGGTGAACGTTCGGCTCGGTCTGCAGGAGGCTGAGAAGGAGAAGATTGCGGCCCTTGCCGCGTTGTTGGTCCAGGATGGTTCCACCATCATGATCAATGGCGGCACGACCACACTTGCCCTCGCCCGGCACTTGCACAATCACCGTGACCTGACGGTGGCTACGAACAATCTGCTCGTGCCGCAAGCGTTGTCGCCCTCCGTTATCCGGGACTTGTATTTTTTCGGCGGTGCCGTGCGCCCGATCACATTAGCCACGGTCGGCCCTGTCAGCCTACGTGTGGCAGGAGGCATCGAGCTCGACCTCCGTTGCGATCTGGCATTGATTGGGGTCGGTGCCGTCTCAGTTGACGCCGGTTACTCAACGAGCAACCCGGGTGAGGCGGCGATGATGCGAGAGATGATGGCCCGAGCGGCACGCGTCGCGATCCTGGCAGACTCCTCGAAGTTCGGTCGCCGGCTTTTTGCGCAAGTGTCCGAGCTCGGCAGTGCCGACTACCTCATTACAGATTCCAGCCCACGGCCTGACCTGCTCGAGGCGCTGTCCGAAAACGGTGTCGAGCTCATGACGCCAGAAACAGCGTCATCGCGATGACCCTTCGTGAGCTGTTCCTTCCCCTGTTGGGCAACTGGACAGGTATCGAGCAGCAGCAGGCCGCCTCAGCCGGATCTGCAGCGACTACCGCACGAGCGATGATCGTCTTCAAGCTCGATGTCAGTGATCAAGTCGTGGTGCAGGACTACCGGCAGGTGAGAGCCGACCACGCGGAGTTCACCGGACATGGAGTGTTCATGATCGACAACACCGCCGACACTGCGTCAGCATCCCCGATACCCATCCTGTGGTGGTTCTTCGACTCCGAGGGCTTTCCGCCACAGCCAGCGCGCGGCGCATGGCACGATAATGAATTGATCTTGGAGAAGATCACTCCCCGAGGAATCGCAGAGCATCGTTTCGCGGTCGCCGATGGGCAGCTCAGCTACCGGATTCGGCTACGGCAGGCTGAAGCCACGGAGTTGGGGGACTTTCTGAGCGGAACATATCGACGCGTCAGCGGGCATTGATACCCTGACCGCCGTCCGAATGTCACGGACTCAGACAGCGCAGCTGAAGGTGAGCTGATATCCGCTGGACGGATCGCCCGTCACGGTGGGGAGCTGCAAGTCATACCCATCACGGAAGACGTTGTCAGTCTTCAGGCTGACGCGGCTGAGGTTGCTGCGGCTCTGTTCATAACCGCTGGTCGCATAAACCGCCTGACAGGTCGCATCGGGTAGGGCCATCTGCGATGTGGCGATCTTGTTCGCGCCGTTCGTCGCTTTGGCCAGGCTGGGGTAGACCTCGAAGTGGATGTGCGGCCAACGGCCTGAGTAGCAGGCGGGAAAAATCGTTGTGAATCTAACCTGGCCGCGATCGTCGGTCTCCTGGACGCCGCGCAGGTAGTTCTCGTCGGTCACCCCTTGTGAATAGAGGGAGTACCTGCCTTCTCGGTCGCAATGCCATACGTATACGGCGCCGCCAGCGAGAGGTGACTTGTTGTTGGCGAAGTCGTTGATGGTCATCGTGATATCGAGCGGTACGCCCTCAGCCATGGTGGTGCTGGATCCGAAACTTGACGTGATGTCGCGGCGTACGACGCCGCTCTGGTTCAGCACATTCGCACCATTTGATCCGTCTCCGGGAAATGGGCCACCGGTCTCTTCGGGAAGTTCGCCACTCGCGGTGTCGCTGGTCTGCGTACTATCCGGCCCACCGGCACCTGGTCCGCCGCCCGGCGGCCGGGCGCCGGATGGGCCGTTCGTGCCGGCAATGGTGGAATCGCTCCCGCACGCCCCGAGCGTGATCAGACCTGCGCCCGCGAGCCCAACGCCGGCGACCAGCTTGAGCATGCCACGACGGTGCAGTAGCCGTGGAAGGTCGTAATCGAGACCACGATCATGGTTCTCCAGGTCCTTCTCACGGTGGTTCACGCGCATCGTGATCAACTCTTTCCTCGTCGGAATCGCTTGACTGCTGGCGATCTGCGCCAAGGCTAAAACCGCCAGTGGAGCAACCCTTCACCAAATCGGCTCATTCAAACGGCGCACACAGCAGCTCACAGCGCGGACACAGGGTCGAGGTGTCGTTCGTTCGTCACATCTCGACAGCAGAATGATTCCGTGGCCAGCGTCGACGTGCGGGAGGGAACCTTCAGCGGCGGCCTACCGTATCTGGTGCTTGGTTCGGGCGATCCGCTGGTCTACCTCTGCGGATTCACGCTAGATCACCGAAACCCGAAGCCCGGACTGCAGCGGATCCTTGCGCTTCGAACGCTGACCCCGCTGGCAAGAGCCGGCTTCCAGGTCTACTTCACCAACCGCTGGGCGGGAATGGCTGCCGGTACCACTTTCGCCGACATTGCCGAACGGCATGCCGAGGCGATTCGCCACCACTTTGGCACGC
>JAICEV010000092.1 GCA_025923975.1 Propionibacteriaceae bacterium | reverse complement strand
GGGCGCGGCACCGAATCGGCTGCGCAGCGGGAGCGCCGACTGGAAACCGCGCGGGCTGAGATGGCGGCTCAGGCCGAGTTCGACTTCGTGGTCGTGAATGGCGAAATAGGTCAAGCGGTCAAGGACTTGGTAGCCTTGGTGTGTCTATAGCCGGACACGCGTTTTGGTGTGTGCTGATTCAGGTCTATCTTTACTTGGCGCAACCCGTGCAGTGGCTGGCTAATTCACCTCAACCGAAGGTTCATACGTGTCTGGAAAGCATCTGCTTGCTGAGGGGATCACCAATCCACCGATCGACGAGCTTCTGACGAAGTCAGATTCCAAGTACAAGCTGGTCTTGTTCGCGGCGAAGCGTGCCCGGCAGATCAACGCTTATTACTCTCAGCTCGGCGAGGGTCTGCTCGATCACGTTGGTCCATTGGTCGAGACCACGGTGCAGGAGAAGCCCCTCTCGATCGCCCTGCGTGAGGTAAACGAGGGCAAGCTGGCGTGCATAGACGTCGACGGTGAAGCAGCGGCTGACGAGGACCCCGAGTCACCTCTCGAGACTGCCTGAGCCAGCTGCCGCTGGTGGTCGACGGGAGGACGGGATGAGCCGCGTCGTCCTCGGGGTATCAGGCGGCATTGCCGCATACAAAGCGTGTGAGCTTTTGCGCCGGCTGCAAGGCGCGGGCCACGAGGTCACTGTGGTTCCGACGGCGGCGGCGCTGGAGTTTGTGGGTGTGGCCACCTGGGCCGCACTCTCCGGCCGGCCGGTGCATACGTCCGTGTTCGATGACGTGCATCTGGTGCCCCATGTCAAGATCGGGCAAGAGATCGATCTGGTCTTTGTCGCCCCGGCGACCGCTGATCTGCTCGCTCGGGCCGCTTCAGGGCGTGCCGACGACCTGCTGACAAACGTGCTATTGACCGCGCACTGCCCGATCATCTTTGCGCCGGCCATGCATACCGAGATGTGGCTGAATGCCGCCACTCAAGCCAATGTCAGGACGCTGCGCAGCCGCGGCGCCGTCGTTGTGCGACCCGATGTCGGTCGGCTCACCGGACCCGACGCCGGAGTCGGAAGACTCCCTGATCCTGCCGAGCTCTTTGCGGTAGCGGTAGCCGTACTGGAGGACCCAAGCACTGCGGCACGCGCCGCCGGCCAGGACATGGCGGGCTTGAAGGTTGTCGTCAGTGCAGGAGGCACCCGCGAGCATCTGGATCCGGTGCGTTTTCTCGGCAATTCCTCCTCCGGCTTGATGGGATGGGCGCTCGCCCGTACGGCCGTGCTACGCGGCGCCGAAGTCCGCCTGGTTGCAGCCAACGTCGGTTTGCCGGCTCCGCCGGGCACCGATGTGGACGCGGTGAGCTCGACCGCTGATATGGCCCAGACCATGGCAGTGGCCGCCAAGGAAGCCGACATTGCGATCATGGCGGCGGCACCTGCCGACTTCACACCAGCCAGCAGCAGTCAAACCAAAATCAAGAAATCTGGGGACGGAGGGTTAGAGCTGAGCTTGGTGCAGACCACCGACATACTTGCCGGTCTGGTGGCGGCTCGGACCGACCCACGCCAGATCCTGGTGGGCTTCGCAGCTGAGACTCCAGGTGCTGAAGAGACCCTGCTTGGTTTGGGGCAGGCCAAGCTGGCGCGCAAGGGCTGCGATCTGCTGGTGCTCAATGAGGTCGGCCACAATCTGGTCTTCGGCCAAGATGACAGTCAGATAACCCTTTTGACCAAACAGGGTGCGATCGGGCCCTTCAGCGGCAGTAAGGACACACTCGCGCATCAAATTTGGGATGAGGCACTGTCGCTGCGAGCACGCCGGTAGGTTTCCGGGGCATGGCGCTCAGACTGTTTACCTCCGAGTCGGTAACGGAGGGACATCCGGACAAGATTGCTGACCAGATCAGCGATTCCGTGCTCGATGAGATGTTGCGGCAGGATCCGAACAGCCGGGTAGCGGTGGAATGTCTGGTAACGACCGGGCTGGTCGTGGTGGCGGGTGAAGTCACCACTGAGTCCTACGTGGAAATCCCACGCGTGGTCCGTGAACGCATCATCGATATTGGCTACGACTCCTCCACAAAGGGCTTCGATGGGGGTTCCTGTGGTGTCACTATCGCGATCGGCCAGCAGTCGCCGGACATTGCTCAAGGTGTCGACATGGCGTTTGAGAGCCGGACCGGCGAGGCAGCCGATGTCCTCGATTTGCAGGGCGCCGGCGACCAAGGCCTGATGTTCGGTTACGCCTGCAGCGAAACGCCGTCATTAATGCCGCTGCCGATCGATGTTGCGCATCGACTCGCCGAACAGCTGGCAACCGTACGTAAGGACGGCACGATGCCGTATTTGCGCCCGGACGGCAAAACCCAGGTAACGGTGGAGTACGACAGCGATCGCCCAGTACGGATCGACACGGTGGTCTTGTCGACTCAGCATGCCGCCGACATTGACCTGGACGCGCTGCTCGCTCCCGATGTCCGTAAGCATGTCGTCGACCCGGTGCTGGAGCGCTACAACGTCGACGCGCAGGACTACCGGCTGCTGGTGAACCCTACTGGGCGCTTCGAGATTGGCGGACCGATGGGTGATGCGGGGCTGACCGGTCGCAAGATCATCGTCGACAGCTACGGGGGAATGGCACGTCACGGCGGCGGCGCCTTCTCTGGCAAGGATCCGTCGAAGGTTGACCGGTCCGGCGCGTACGCGATGCGCTGGGTGGCCAAGAACGTGGTTGCGGCTGGGCTCGCGGGCCGCTGCGAGGTGCAGGTGGCGTACGCGATCGGCAAGGCGCATCCTGTTGGGTTCTATGTGGAGACTTTTGGGACCGAGCAAGTGCCCGCCGACCAAATCCAGCAGGCGGTGCTCGAGGTGTTCGACTTACGGCCTGCAGCGATCATCCAGGATCTTGATCTCAAGCGGCCTGTCTACGCCCAGGTGGCGGCCTATGGGCACTTTGGCCGGGACTTGCCTGGAGTCAGCTGGGAGAGCGTCGACCGCGCGGGAGCACTTGCGGCTGCAGTGCGGGGATAAGCAATAACTACGCTCAGGGCGCTCGCCGTTCCGAAGCACCTCGAGTGTCGGAGCTCGCTGCCTATCATCTGGTGTGCCCGAATCCAGCCAACCCGAACTGCCGGTCGCCAGGGTGGCTGTCGATATTCCACTCAGTCACTTGGACCGCCCCTTCAACTATGCGGTGACGGTTGAGCAGGATGCCGCCGCAGCGCCGGGTGCCCGGGTGCGGGTCCGGTTCGCCGGTCGGCTCCGAGACGGGTTCATCCTGGAACGGGTTGCCGTGGGCGATCACGAAGGAGCTTTGGCTCCGCTCTACAAGATCATCTCCAGTGAGCCGGTGCTTACGCCTGAGATCGCGAGGTTGATCAGGAAGGTCGCTGATCACTACGCCGGTACGTTCGCCGATGTGATGCGCTTGGCAGTTCCACCACGCCACGCGGCGACCGAGCTGGCTGAGAGGCTCGAGACCCGCCACCAGTTGCCCGGTGATCATCCCGGAGGACCGTTCGTCGACTATCCCACTGGTACAGAGTTCCTGGCAGCGCTCCGCGCCGGTGGAGCGCCGCGCGCGGTGTGGCAGGTGACTCCGAGCGCGGCGCCCAGCGGTGATTGGGCTCTTGGGCTAGCCGCGGCGGCACGCGCCTGCGTTGCGAGTGGGCGCGGCGCGGTGATCATCGTTCCAGACCAAGCTGATCTTGATCGACTCAGTGAAGCCTGTACAGAAGTGCTTGGTGCCACGGGCTTCGCGGTGCTCGTGGCCGAAGCGGGACCGGCCGCACGGTATCGAGCATTTCTGGCAGCTCTGCGCGGGCAGGTCCGGGTCGTCATCGGCAACCGAGCAGCCGCGTACGCGCCGGTTCATGATCTTGGTTTGGCTGCACTCTGGGACGATGGTGACGACCTGCTTGCCGAGCAGCGAGCCCCGTACCCACATGCCCGTGAGGTGCTCGCGCTGCGAGCCCACGACAGACAGGCTGCCGCACTGTTTGCGGGCTACGCCAGAACGGCCGAGGCGCAAGCCTGGATCGAGCGCGGCTGGCTGCGAGAGCTGGCCGATGACCGGGCCGTGGTACGCCATACCGCACCAAGGGTGAGGGTCACTGCGGACTCGGACTTCGCACTGGAGCGAGACGCAGCGGCTCGAGCGGCACGGTTACCGCATGAAGTGTTCGACATGATGCGAGCGGCCTTGCCGCAGGGTCCGGTGCTGGTCTCGGTACCGCGCGCCGGTTACCTGGTCGCCCTTGTCTGCCAGGAGTGTCGGGAACCGGCGCGCTGCGGCTTCTGCGGCGGTCCGACCAGGGTTCCGGCCACTGGGCCGGGCGAGTCTGCCACCGTTCGGATGAGCTGCGGCTGGTGCGGCAGGCTGCAGATCGACTGGGAATGCCCGATCTGCGGCTCTCCTCGGGTCCGAGCACCCATCGTGGGCGCCGAGAGGACAGCTGAGGAACTGGGCAAGGCGTTTCCGCAGACGCCGGTTCGGCAGTCGATTGGCGGAAGGCGGATCGCCGGCGTGGCGGATACCTCGGCGATCGTGGTGGCCACGCCTGGAGCTGAGCCATCTGCCGTGGGCGGTTATGCCGGTGCCGTGCTGCTGGATACGCCGTTGTTGCTGCTCCGCCAGGATCTGCGGGCCGGTGAGGAGGCGTTACGGCGCTGGCTCAATGTAGTCGCGCTGGTGAGAAGCGGCGTAGACGGTGGTTCGGTCATTGCCGTCGGGGAGAGCTCGGGACGAGCGCTGCAGGCTCTGGTCCGCATCGATCCCGGAGGATTCGCTACGCGCGAACTGGCGGACAGGGTCGCCGCGAGATTTCCGCCGGCGGTCACATTGATCACCGTTGAGGGTTCCAGCGACGCCTTGACCGAGTTTGTGTCGCTGCTCCATCCACCTCCGCACGCCGAGCTGCTCGGTCCGGCGGAGCCGGATGTGAAGCGGTCCGCAGCAGACGGCGCCGCGGAAACGGTGATCCAGCGCCTGATGCTGCGCGCTCCGCTCAGTGAGCGCCACCAACTGGTTCAGGCCGTCAAGGAGACCGCGGCCATCCGGAGCGCTCGCAAGAGCAGCGGCCCGCTGAGGATCAGGGTGGACCCAGTCGACCTGGGCTGACAGAACCGCTCATTTCACGATCGTGACGGCCGTCATGAAAGTGATACGGTCGAGTGCAACGAGCGAATCGTTCGCGAGCGTCGGGTAGAGCGGGCGCCGCTGCTGTCTGGACGATCGCGCAGACACGGTGGACAGAGTGTAGAGCTGCGCAGTCCATCGTGGGTACGCCGTGTCTGCGCGGGAGGAAGACAGCAGCTTTAGCGCACGCTCGGGCGCGAGCGGACATAGAAGAGGAGCGCCAGATGACCGTGCGCGAGGGGTACCGCCCAATCGAGGCGGGAGTACAGACCGACTTCCAGCAGGCGATGAGCTACGCCGACTACCTGGAGCTGGATACCCTGCTGGCGGCCCAGCACCCGAGGAGCGATCCACCGCATCACGATGAGCTGCTCTTCATCGTCCAGCACCAGACCACGGAGTTGTGGCTGAAACTGATCCTCCACGAGTTGCGCGGCGCCCGTGCCTACCTCGACGGCGACCATGTGCATCACGCATTGAAGTGCCTGGCCCGCGTCAAGCACATTCAGCGCACGCTGACCGAGCAATGGTCGGTGCTTGCCACCTTGACCCCGAGCGAATATGCGGAGTTTCGCGGGGCCCTCAGCAGCGCCTCGGGTTTCCAGTCGGCGCAGTACCGCGCGGTCGAGTTCATCCTGGGCAACAAGAACGAGGACATGCTCAAGGTCTTCATCTCAGATCCCGCGGCCTTGGCCATGTTGTCGGAGCTGTTGGATCAGCCGTCGGTCTACGACGCCTTCCTGAACTTCCTATCCCGTCGTGGGCTGGACATTCCCAGCGAGGTGCTAGAGCGCGACGTACGGCGGCCCTGGGTCATGCAGCCGGCGTTGATTCCGGTGTTCCAATCGATCTACGACGCCGTCGATCGCGCTTACGACCTTTACGAGGCATGCGAGTCCCTGGTTGATCTCGAGGACAACTTCCAGTTCTGGCGATTCCGTCACCTCAGAACCGTGCAGCGCACCATTGGCTTCAAAACCGGCACCGGAGGCTCGTCCGGAGTTCGCTTCCTGCAGAAGGCACTTGACCTGACGTTCTTTCCAGAGCTCTACGCAGTGCGAACCCAGATCGGCACCTAAGGGATGCGCTTCGCGGCTGACGAGCTGTGGATTGGCCATCGACTCGGACCGGCTGTCCTCGAGCAGGTTGCCGGGGAGCTGCGGCCGGTCGCATTGGGGCACGCGGCAGTGCGTCGGGCCGGGGTGCCGAAGATTCCGGGCACGGTCATGCCCGGCATCGTCGACCGTCATGTTCACCTTGGTCTGGTGGAGGCCGCCGCATTGGCCGACACTGCGGTGGTCGAGGTCCACGATCTCGGTTGGGTGCCACGCATCGCCCGCGGCTGGAAGAACGATTCACCGACCGGTGGCCTGGTCAGGATCGCTGGACCGTTCCTGACCGCCGTGGGCGGGTATCCCGCTGATCGGGAGTGGGCTCCTTCGGGATCGGTATGTGAACTGGCAGGACCTGCGGACGCCGTACGCGCCGTCGACGAGGCCGCCGTACATGGGCATGACATCGTCAAACTCGTGCTGCACAGCGGTGGTCCGGTACTGGCCGACGCGACGTTGGTAGCGGCAGTCGTCGCCGCGCACCGACATGGGCTTCCGGTTGGCGTGCACGCCGAGGGCGAGGGTCAGGCCCGCCGCGCCTTCGAGGCCGGAGCCGACATCCTGGTCCACGTGCCGTGGACGGAGTCGCTGCCTGACGATCTGCTCCAAGCAATGGTGGGCTCCATGAGGTGGATCTCGACGTTCGCGATACATCAGGGTGCAGACCGTGAAACAGCACTGGACAATGCTCGCCGGTTCGTCCGCCTCGGAGGACGGCTCGATTACGGCACCGACATGGGCAACGGTCCGACGCCGGCTGGGCCGCGGCCGGAAGAGATCACTGCGTTGGGTCAAGCGGGCTTGGCCGGTGATGCACTGCTTAGGTCACTGACCGATCCAGCAGGTGGCCACCTGCTGACGGCGGCCGCTGTCTACGCGCCGCTGCCGCTTCCGAGCGGCGCCGTCGAGGTCGCCGTCTGGATGAACCGGGCGCATCGGCTGGCGGGCGTGCTGCCGGAAGGTGTCATGGCATGACCGAAAGACTGACGGGTGTTACGCGCTCTGGTGATGGTGTAGCCGACCTAGCCGGCCGAGCAGCCGCGCTCGACGCAGCCGACCCATTGGCCGATTTTCGTGATCACTTCATCGGCTCAGACGATTCCACGATCACCGCCTACCTCGACGGCAACTCCCTGGGGCGTCCGCTGCGGGCGACACAGCACCGGATTAGCCGCTTTGTGGACGAGATCTGGGGGAGGCGACTCATCCGTGCTTGGGATGAGGGCTGGATGGATGATCCGGTACGCATCGGCGACGAGATCGGTCGCGTGGTGTTGGGAGCGGGTCCTGGCCAGACGGTGGTCGGTGACTCGACAAGCGTGATGCTCTACAAGTGGATTCGGGCCGCGCTGGCCAGCCAACCCGGTCGAGACGAAATCATCATCGACGTCGGCAACTTCCCAACCGACCGCTTTGTCGTCGAGGGGATTGCAGCCGAGCTTGGGATGCGCCTGAGATGGCTCGAGGCAGACAACAGGAGCGGGATCACTATCGATCAGGTAAGTGAGGTGATCGGGTCGCGCACCGCCCTCATTGTGCTGAGCGACGTCGCCTATCGATCCGGCTATCTGGCCGATGTCGCGGCCCTCACCGCGTTGGCTCATGATCATGGTGCGCTCGTGCTGTGGGATGTGTGTCACTCGGCAGGGGTAGTCCCACGCCAGCTGGACGACTGGGGGGTGGACCTGGCTGTGGGCTGCACCTACAAGTACCTCAACGGCGGACCAGGCTCACCAGCATTCGGGTATATGCGTGCCGATCATCACAAGCGTCTGCGGCAACCGATCCAGGGCTGGATGGGGGCGGCCCAGCCGTTCGCAATGGCCGCGCATTACACGCCGTCCGACGGCATCCGTCGCTTCCTCAGCGGCACTCCGTCGATCATCGGGATGCTGGCCATGCAAGACATGTTGGCGCTCATCGATCAAGCCGGTCTGGAGGCGATCCGAATCAAGTCCGTCGCGCTGACCGAGTTCGCGATCGAGGTTTCCGACAAGCTGCTTGGCCCGTTGGGCGTACGGCTCGGCTCGCCTCGCGACCCGGCTCTGCGCGGGAGTCACATCACCCTGGAGCATCCGGGCTTCCGTGTCGCCACCGCTCGGCTATGGGAGCTGGGCATCATTCCTGACTTTCGCCCACCCGATGGGCTTCGGATCGGACTTTCACCGCTGAGCACCAGCTTTGGCGAGGTGTACCACGGACTCGTGGGGATCCGGGAGGCCTTATGGCAACCGGCGAGCTAAGGCTGTCGTCCGTAGCACGGATCGCCGCCGTCTCTGACGATGCCGAGTCCCGTCCGGGTAGCGCGACTTCCCTGCTTCGGACGATTGTCGGCAGCTACCTGCGACGGCTTGGCGGCTGGATCGCCGCGGCAGCGTTGTTGGAGCTGATGGCAGCGGTCGGGGTCAACCAGTCACGTACCAGGACCGCCATTCTCCGGGTGCGCGGCAAGGGCTTGCTCGCTCCCGACTCCCGGGAGGGAGGGCCGGGATTCGCGGTGGTACCTGCCGCTATTCCTTCGCTGGTCCGAGGCGATAGGCGCATCTATGCGCCGCGCCAGATGGACACCACAGACCGCTGGTGTCTGATCTCGTACTCGATCCCCGAAAGCCAACGCCAGCTCCGGCATCAGCTGCGCCGCCGGCTGTCGGGGCTCGGTTGCGGCACCGTCACAGCGGCGCTCTGGATCTGCCCGGAGTACCTCGCTGACGAGGTGGAAGAAATCCTCACTGATCTTGGCGTACGCTCCTCGGCGTCGATCTTCATGACCGACGAGACTCGGGTAGCAGGTGGGCTCGCGCGGGCCGTCGGGCAATGGTGGGACCTCCCAGCCATCGCAGCTCGGCATCAGGCGTTTCTGTCCGCGTACGGATCGGTGGGAGACGACCTGACGCCGCAGCAGGCCTTTGCAACCTACATCGCGTGCTTGGACGCGTGGCGGGTCATTCCCTACGTCGATCCTGGACTGCCGGCCGCTTGGCTGCCGGACGACTGGCCGGGGAACCAGAGCATCCCGCTGTTCGCCGATCTTCGGGAACGACTCGAGGATCTCAGCGACCGCCACGTGCAGCGGGTGACTGGCGCGCTAACGGCTATGTGAATACCCGGGCCGCTGACGCGCCCTGAGTCCTTACGCCCGCTGGAAACTCACGTGCACGTGCGCTGCTGGCGCGATACACACGTTGCAACGTATGTATCGCGGCAGGAACGGACGTGCACGTGCGTTCCTACACAGGGGCCTAGACTCCTGCGGTGCGAATCGTCTTTGCGGGCACCCCGGATGTCGCAATTCCATCCTTGGATGCTCTGGCCGATTCCCGCCATGAATTACGTGCAGTGGTGACCCGGCCGGATGCGCCGAGTGGTCGCGGCAAGAAGCTAGCCGCCAGCCCAGTCGCCCAGCGTGCCGCCGATCTCGGCCTTGAGGTCTTGAAGCCGCAGCGGCCCCGTGATGAGGAGTTTCTCAGCCGGCTCGCCGAGATTGCGCCTGAGTGCTGTCCGGTGGTGGCATATGGCGCGCTGCTCCCACAGCGGGTACTGGACATTCCGCGGCACGGTTGGGTCAACCTGCACTTCTCGCTGCTACCCGCCTGGCGTGGCGCCGCGCCGGTCCAGCACGCGATCCTGGCCGGTGATCAGGTAACGGGCGCGACGACGTTTCGCATTGTGCTCGAGCTCGACGCTGGGCCGATCTTCGCCGCGGTGACGGAACCGATCCGTCCCGATGACACTGCCGGGGACTTGCTGCACCGGTTGTCGCTCAGCGGTGCCCGGCTCCTCGTCGACACTCTGGACGGGATCGAGGACGGCACTCTTGCCCCTACGCCTCAGCCACAGAGTGATTCCCAGGTGAGCTACGCCTCCAAGATCAACGTCGAGGATGCCCAAATCGATTGGACTCAGCCTGCCGAGGTGGTGGAGCGGCTGATCCGGGCCTGCGCTCCAACCCCAGGGGCGTGGACCACGTTCCGAGGCGAGCGGTTCAAGATCAACTCCGCGCAGCTCTCCGACAGTGAGATGCCGCCTGGAGCGCTGGAGATCACCAAACGAGCCGTGCGGGTCGGCACCGGGTCGCGGGCACTCGGGCTCGGCGAGGTCCAGGCCCAAGGCAAGAAGCCAATGGCGGCCACCGATTGGGCACGAGGTATCGCTTTCGGCACAGATCCAAGGCTAGGAACTGAGTGAGCGCTCCGGCCAACCCCCCCAACAAGCGACCTCGTCGCGAAGATCGTGCGAGGCGGACCGCGTTCGATGCGCTGCGCGCGGTGAATGCCGACGGAGCCTACGCCAACCTCATATTGCCAGCGTTACTTCGCGAGCGCG
>JAICEV010000091.1 GCA_025923975.1 Propionibacteriaceae bacterium | reverse complement strand
TGCGAAGATGACTACCGACCGAGCCCAACGACGAGCTGCGCCTCGGGCGCGCTACGACTCCTGCTCGTACTTGAAGGACAGCTGGATCTTCGTGCGGTAGATGAGCTGGCCGCCGTCCCCGACATGAATGTCTTGCTGAATGACCTCACCGACCCGAAGGTCTCGGACCGAGTGGCCCGCCGTTTTGATCGCCTCAGCGGCCGCCTCCTCCCAGGAGGTCGTGCTCGTTCCGACGACGTCGATCACCCGGTAGACGCTCATATGTTCCCTCCTCATTGGATGCGCCGATCGGCCCGACTCGGCACGGTGATGATCTCGCACTCAGGGGCCCGCTGGCAACCGACGCAACGTTGGGGTCAGCGCAAGAGGTCAAGCCCTGGAAGGATCTGGTACGTCGGAGTAGTCCGGTGTGGACTCGGAGCCTAAGAGAGAAACGCCGGATGGGCAGCTCAGGAAAGGGCATTGTCATTGAGCAACGTCATTGTCGTCATCGGTCCCGGATCGATCGGCCAAGCGATCGCACGGCGGGTGAGTGCGGGGAAATATGTGCTGCTGGCTGACCTGCGCCAGGAGAACGCGGAGGCGGCGGCTGAGATATTGAGCAATGCAGGATTTGAGGTGATCACCGCGATCGTCGACGTGTCGTCGCGGGAGTCGGTGCATGCGCTCGTCCAGACCGCCACCGCGCTTGGGGACATCACCGGCGTCATTCACGCCGCCGGGGTCTCCCCCAGCCAGGCATCGCCGGAAACGATTCTCTCAGTCGATCTCTACGGCACCGCATTGGTGCTCGAGGAGTTCGGCAATGTCATCGCCCCAGGCGGTGCCGGCGTCGTGATCGCCTCGCAGTCCGGGCACCGCCTCGGCGCGCTGACGGCCGAAGAAGACGCGGCCCTCGCCATGACGCCTGCCGATGAGTTGCTCGCCCTCCCGATGCTTCAGCCGGACAAGATCGAGGACTCCCTGCACGCATACCAACTGTCCAAGCGCGGAAACGCGCTGCGGGTGATGGCCGAGGCCGTGCGCTGGGGCAGACGTGGTGCGCGCGTCAACACGATCAGCCCCGGCATCATCATCACCCCGCTGGCGAAGGACGAACTGAGCGGGCCCCGCGGGGAGGGCTACCGGCGCATGATCGAGCTTTGCCCGGCGGGGCGCGCTGGCACGCCGGACGAGGTTGGCACGGTTGGGGCGCTTCTGCTTGGACCCGACGGCGCGTTCATCACCGGCAGCGACTTCCTGATGGACGGCGGAGTCACCGCCGCCTACCGGTTCGGCGAACTCACCCCGTAGCTGGAGGGAGCGATTCCCATCACAGCGGCTCCGACAGCGGGTGGCATCGTTCGCTATAGGAGAACCCAATCAGCGGAAGAAAAGCGCCTCCAAATGCCTTGAGCCTATGACGCTCAACTTATGAGCAACTCCTTTTGGAAGGCGAAATTTGATGGAGACAACCCGACTACCAGTCTTGTTCCTCACTGACCTCGTCGTACTTCCTGGCATGGTGGTACCGATTGAGCTAGACGACGCTGCCCGCGCCGCGGTAGACGCTGCGAAGGCGCACAGCGACAGCACCCTACTGGTAGCTCCCCGTCTTGAGGATCGTTACGCCTCGCACGGTGTCGTCGCGACCATCGTGCAGCTTGGTCGCCTGGCTACTGGCCAACCTGCAGCAGTGATCAAGGCTGAGCGTCGAGTGAAGATCGGCTCCGGCGTCGCAGGGCCTGGCACCGCTCTTTGGGTCGAGGCTGAGGAGCTTCCCGAAAGTGCGACTGACACTGAGGAAGTCCTGAAGCTCGCCGCCGAATACAAGAATCTTGTCATCGCGACGCTGCAGCGGCGTGATGCGTGGCAGGTAATCGACACCGTCAACCGGGTTACGGATCCGTCCACTTTGGCCGATCTGGCCGGGTACGCACCTTGGCTCAGTGATGAGCGGAAACGTCAGCTGCTCGAGACTCCCGATGTCGTTGAACGGCTTACCACGCTGATTGAGTGGACCAAGGCCTACATCGCCGAGACCGAAGTCAATGACAAGATTGCCGACGACGTTCGCGAAGGCATGGAGAAGAGCCAGCGCGAGTTCCTGCTGCGCCAGCAGCTGAATGCGATCCGCAAGGAGCTGGGCGAGGACGAGCCGGACGGCGCTGAGGACTATCGAGCCCGCGTCGAGGCGGCCGATCTGCCCGATGACGTGCGCAAGGCCGCCCTCCGCGAGGTCGGCAAACTGGAGCGTGCCAGCGACCAGAGTCCGGAATCCGGCTGGATCCGCACCTGGTTGGACACGATCCTCGAGCTGCCCTGGAGTACCAAGACCACCGACTCGACTGACATCAAGGCCGCGCGCGAGGTGCTGGATGCCGACCACCACGGGCTTGATGACGTCAAGGATCGGATCGTGGAGTACCTCGCGATTCGCGCCCGCCGCGCGGACCGGGGACTGGAGGTTATCGGCGGACGTGGCTCCGGCGCTGTGATGGCGCTGGTCGGCCCGCCCGGTGTGGGAAAGACGTCCCTCGGGGAGTCCGTTGCACGGGCGTTGGGACGCAAGTTCGTGCGCGTCGCCCTTGGTGGGGTACGCGACGAGGCTGAGATTCGCGGCCACCGGCGCACCTATGTCGGCGCTCTTCCGGGACGGATCGTCCGTGCCATTACCGAGGCTGGATCGATGAACCCGGTCGTGCTGCTCGACGAGATTGACAAGGTCGGTTCGGACTATCGAGGCGACCCGGCCGCCGCGCTGCTCGAGGTACTCGACCCTGCCCAGAACCACACTTTCCGAGATCACTACCTGGAGGTCGATCTCGACCTCTCCGACGTGTTGTTCCTGGCGACGGCGAACGTCGTGGAAACCATTCCGCAGGCGCTCCTCGACCGCATGGAACTGGTGAACCTCGACGGCTACACCGAGGACGACAAGATCGCCATTGCCCGGCAGTTCCTGCTGCCACGCCAGCTGGAGCGCGCAGCATTGACTGCTCAGGAAGTCACTGTCTCAGATGACGCGTTGCGGGAAATCGCTGCTGACTACACCCGGGAGCCCGGCGTACGACAGCTCGAGCGACTGCTCGCCAAGCTGCTGCGTAAGGCAGCGACGAAACTTGTCAGCGCGACTGTCGAGCCGGGCTTGGTCATCGAGTCGACCAATCTGCGGGAATACCTCGGCCGGCCGCGATTCACTCCAGAAGCGCACGAGCGTACCTCGGTCCCAGGTGTTGCCACCGGCCTTGCTGTGACGGGTCTCGGCGGCGACGTGCTGTTCGTGGAGGCGTCCGCTCTGGACGGTTCGTCGCAGAATTCCGGACCCGGCAGTCTGACATTGACCGGGCAACTGGGTGAGGTCATGAAGGAGTCCGCGCAGATCGCGCTTTCGTACGTACGCGCGCACGCCGACCAGCTCGGCATCACCGAGCCGGGCATCCTTGATCGACACATTCACATTCACGTTCCGGCAGGTGCGGTCCCCAAGGACGGCCCTTCGGCCGGAGTGACCATGGTGACTGCCCTCACCTCAATGGCGCTCGGCAGGCCGGTGAGGTCGGATGTGGGCATGACCGGCGAGGTCACCCTCAACGGGCGTGTGCTGCCGATCGGCGGAGTGAAGCAGAAGCTGCTGGCGGCTCAGCGGGCGGGTCTGACGACCGTCTTCGTACCGAAGCGGAACGAGCCGGATCTGGACGATGTGCCCGAGGACGTGCTCAACACGATCACCGTCATTCCGACTACCGATGTTGCCGAGCTAGTCGCTTTGGCCATCGACCCGGTCTCGGCCGGGGACGACGCCCTGGTCGCTGCCTGATCCTGATGCCTCCCCGTCACCCGTGGCCCGCCTGTCCTCGTCATACTTTGACTTCACCAGGCTGGCCACGGTGGTGATGGTGAGCGTCACAATGATCACTGTCAAGGAAACCCAGATCGGAATCTCGCCATCGAATGGTGCCCAGTCCGCCAAATGGTAGGAGTGCAGGGCATGCAAGATCAGCTTGATGCCGATGAATCCCAAGATGATCGCCAGGCCGACCGACAGGTAGACAAGCCTTCTGAGTAGGCCGCCAAGCAAGAAGTACAGCTGCCGTAGTCCCATCAGGGCGAACACATTGGCGGTGAAGACGAGGTACGCCTCTTGGGTGAGCCCGTAGATCGCCGGAATGGAATCCAATGCGAACAGCAGGTCAGTGCTGCCCAGTGCGATGATCACGATCAGCATCGGAGTGATCAGCCGTTTGCCGTTCTCCACGACGGTCAGCTTGGTGCCGCGGTAGTCGTTGGTTGCGTTGAACCGGCGCCTGACGAATCGCAGCGCGGCGTTATCAGGAAACTCTTCTGTGTCTTCTTCGTGTTTGCGGTAGTCGAGATAGAGCTTCACTGCTGTCCACACCAGGAAGGCCCCAAAGATGAAGAACACCCAGCTGAACAAGTTGATTACGGCGGCACCCACGGCAATGAAGATGCCGCGAAAAACGAGAGCGAGGATGATGCCAACCAGCAGCGCGAACTGCTGCAAATGGCGAGGGACCTTCAGTTTGGTCAAGATGATCAGGAAGATAAACAGGTTGTCGACCGACAAGCTGTACTCGGTGATCCACCCGGCAAAGAATTCTCCGGCGTAACGCCCACCGGCGATCGCCCAGACGCCGAAACCGAAGGCCACCGCCAAGGTCACATAGACCGCGATAAAGAGGCCGGCCTCCTTCATCGACGGCTCGTGCGGGCGGCGACCGATGATCAGAACGTCGATGGCAAGGATGGTCACCGTCACAATGACGGTGATGATCCATGTATAGAGGTGAACCTCCATATGGGTCCTTCCGAGACTGGATTCGGCGACCGATTCGGTCTCGGAGGTCTCTTCCGCCAGGTTTCACGGGCCGAAGGCACCGGGTGATCCTGGAAGGAACAGATCCTGTCCGGAACGATCCGTGATGACGATGCCCCCGCGAAGGAATACTCCCCTCCGCCATTCAGTATGTCAGGAGCCAGCCTGTGGCTTCACATTAGAGGTCAGCGGTTGGCCTCCACCATCTGCCGTAGCTCCCTCTTGAGGTCGGCGATCTCATCGCGCAGTCGAGCCGCAAGTTCGAACTGCAGATCAGCCGCAGCCGCATGCATCTGCGTAGTGAGCTCTTGTACGAGGTCGGCGAGGTCGCCCGCTGGCAACCCTGCCAATCGCCGTGCCTGTGCACCCACATCCTCGGCCCCGAGTGAAGGAACCGGAGCCCGGCCGCGTCCCCGCTGCCGTCCGCCGAGCAGGCCGTCGGTGTCCACATCCTCTCGAGCCAGCATGTCGGTGATGTCGGCAATCTTCTTCCGAATCGGCTGCGGATCGATGCCGTTGGCGAGGTTGTACGCCACCTGCTTGGCTCGGCGGCGGTTGGTCTCATCAATTGCAGCGGTCATGGAGTCGGTGACTGAGTCCGCGTACATGTGAACCTCACCGGAGACGTTCCGGGCGGCCCGGCCGATGGTTTGAATGAGGCTCTTCTCGCTCCTCAGGAACCCTTCCTTATCGGCATCGAGGATGGCGACCAGAGACACCTCCGGAAGATCCAGTCCCTCCCGCAGCAGGTTGATTCCCACCAGAACATCGAATTCACCGGTCCTCAGCTCTCGCAGCAACTGGACCCGCTGCAGGGTGTCCACCTCGGAGTGCAGGTACCGCGTACGAATCCCGTTCTCCAGGAGATAGTCGGTGAGATCCTCGGCCATTTTCTTGGTGAGCGTGGTCACCAGAACGCGCTCGTGCCGCTCAGTCCGCAGCCGGATCTCACCCATCAGATCGTCGATTTGACCGTGAGTGGGCTTGACGATGACTTGCGGGTCGACGAGGCCAGTGGGCCGAATCAGCTGCTCGACAAAGCCGGATGACCTGGCCAGCTCGTAATTTCCCGGCGTAGCAGACAGATAGATGGTCTGGCCGATGCGCTCCACGAACTCCTCGAAGCGGAGCGGCCGGTTGTCCATCGCACTCGGCAGCCGGAAGCCATGTTCCACCAGCGTCCGCTTCCTAGACATGTCGCCCTCGTACATTCCTCCGATCTGAGGCACGGTGACGTGCGACTCATCGATGACCAGGAGGAAGTCTGACGGGAAGTAGTCCAGCAGGCAGTTCGGCGGGCTGCCGGGTGCCCGGCCGTCGATGTGCCGGGAGTAGTTCTCAATGCCCGAGCAGGTCCCGATCTGCCGCATCATCTCGATGTCGTAGCTGGTGCGCATCCGCAGCCGCTGCGCCTCCAGCAGCCGCTGCTGGCGTTCGAGTTCCGCGAGCCGATCGGCGAGCTCGTACTCGATGCCGGCGATGGCCCGCTCCATCCGTTCCGGGCCGGCAACGTAGTGGCTGGCGGGGAAGAGGTATATCTCCCGGTCCTCGGTGACCACCTCACCGGTGATGGGATGCAGCGTGCTCAGCCTCTCGATCTCATCACCGAAGAACTCCACTCGAACCGCCAGCTCTTCATACATCGGGAACACCTCGAGGGTGTCGCCTCGCACCCGGAACGTTCCGCGGCTCCCGGAGAGGTCGTTACGCGCGTACTGGACACCAACCAGCCGGCGCAGCAGCGCGTCCCTGTCAAGCTCCTGACCTACCTGGAGTTTGATCATCCGACCGACGTATTCCTGCGGCGTACCGAGACCATAAATGGCCGAAACCGTTGCGACGACGATGACGTCGCGACGAGTGAGCAAGGAGTTGGTCGCGGAGTGTCGCAGCCGCTCGACTTCCTCGTTGAGTGAGGAGTCCTTTTCGATGTACGTATCGGTCTGCGGCACGTACGCCTCAGGCTGGTAGTAGTCGTAATAAGAGACGAAGTATTCGACAGCGTTTCGAGGGAAGAACTGCCGAAGCTCGTTCGCAAACTGCGCCGCCAGCGTCTTGTTTGGCTGCATCACCAGGATCGGCCGCTGCAGGCGCTCCGCAAGCCAGGCAATGGTGGCCGTCTTGCCGGTGCCGGTGGCACCCAGCAGGACAACATGCTGTTCACTACCAGCGATACGCCGCTCTAGCTCCTCGATTGCCTGGGGCTGGTCCCCGGACGGCGCGAAGTCGCTCTCCACCTTGAAAGGCGCGACTGCGCGCTGCAGGTCTTCAATCGGACGCATGGCGCGAGCATATGTGCATGCTCCGACAAGATTGCTCGCCGGACAACGGTCAAGCCAGCGTCAACGCGGCGCCGATCGACACGAGCCGCGGTGAGATGGACGACCCGGCAGCCAGACCCGTGACGGCGCTGACCGCAACGGACTGTGACCTGGCTACAGGAATCGCCGCTATGGCCACCGCCGTGAGGCCTGCGGTGCCAAAGATCGCTGCGGTGGCGGCGGCGTCGCGCACGAAGTCCGTGACCATGACTCCCTCGATTGGCTATCCCCCAGCGGCCTGACTCCGCAGCATTGAGTTGATCATCGTGGTGAAGTCCTTGTTCAGCTGATCGGTCTCAGCGTTAGGTGTGAAGTACGTCGTACCGATGACTGTCACGCCATCGCTCTGCCGGACCGAAACCAACGAGAACAAAAACAGCTTCGTCGAACCTTGGCCACCGCTGACGGTCACCTGGGCAACACAGGTTGCGGCCTTGAGTCGGGCGGTACCAACATCGGCATCCTTCGCATCCTGGAATTCGCCGTTGGTGGTGCCCTCGGCGATATCCCGGTGCCATGCGTCACACAGCTGGCCAGGGTTAGTGGACTGCGAGATCTGCAGCGATTGGCCGAGGAAGACACTCTTCCCGTCGGACAACTGCGCTACGTTCTTGCCGCTCTTCTTGACCTCCCAGCCGCTGGCCGGTGCGAGCTCGATCCCATTGCCGAGATTGATGGTGCCGCCGGTCGGCGGCGGTGTCGTCTCGGTGGGTGTGGGTTGCGGTTCCTGGGTCGTTGGCTGCCCGGTGGGCTCCGGCGTCGGCTGCTCCGTTGGTGGCACCGGCTGGCTCGGCGTGATCGTTACCTCCGGCTGTTCGCCGCCGCCTCCCCGGGTCAGCACCATGATGATGCCGCCGACGGCCGCCAGTAGCACGATCGCCGCAGCCACAATCGCGATGATCATTACCGGACTCTTCTTCTGCGGTGCACCTGGTCCACCAGGGACGCCGGCGCCGACAGCCGCTGGTCCCTGGGGCCCATAGCCTCCTGGCTGCTGTGGCGGATATCCACCGGGAGGCTGCTGGGGTGCATAGGCTCCTTGCGGGGGATAGCCTCCAGCTCCTGGCTGCTGTGGCGGATAACCCGGCTGTGATGGATAGCCTGGAGGCTGCTGCTGCGGGTACCCCGCCGGTTGCTGGGGCGGGTAGCTACTGGGGCCCTGAGGCGGGTATCCGCCCTGGGAACCCCACTGACCCGGCTTCTCCGTCATTACCGGCCCTCCTCCTCGTCGTAGAACCGGTCACGCGGGTCAGTCGACCCCTCACTCTCGTCATGGACAGCCGGCTCATCGGAAGCCCTCCGTGCCGCGTCCTTGGTCGAGGACCCCGGCTGCTCGCCAGCTACCGGCGTATCGAATCCAGGAACAATCGACTCCTCCGGACCCGCCGTCGTCAGCACCGCCCCCGCCGAGGCTGTCGACGCCTTGGCATGCACGCGTACCGCAGTGCCGCAGGCATTGCAGAACGCAGCATGTTCGAGCAACGGCATCTCGCATTGTGCGCAGTACTCGAGTTCGCCAGCCGCCCCGCGGTCTCGGGCAGACCGCTCCAGAGCGGCCTCCATCAGGCCGACGTGGAGCACGTTGCGTACCCGGAGAATCAAGATTGCCAGGATGATCAGTCCCCAGAGAATGCTCAAGATCACGCCGAGCGTCGCGTCGCCGACGAAGGAGAACAGGTAGGTGCCGGCCATATAGGCGCTGTTGGCCAGGATGGCCTCGCCGACTCCGCGGAAGTAACGCGGCGTGAATCCGTCGTAGCCGCGCCCCAGACCTGAGAACTCCGCGACGGCGATGCCACTGGCGGTACCGATGATCATCGGCTTGACGAAACCTTCGAGGAAGATCAACGACACCCATAGACCTGGATCGCTGCCCTGCAGCCCGCCGGTCAGCAGATCCCAGTGACGTACCAGAGTGTCAAAGCAGGCGTAGGAGAGACCACTGATTACGCCGAAGGTCAGGCCGTCCATCAGATCGTTGAACTCAGGACGTCTGGACAAGATGACCGGACCGATCTGGCGGATCGCCTCGCCGACTATCGGTACAGCCACCGCCACCAGGAGAAAGGTGCTGACAGTCGGCGCAGCACTGAGCGAGCCATCGTATGTGGTGGTCCCGTACGGCACCGGCCCGCGAAGATAGGTCCACAAGATCGTGAATCCGATGGTGAGCGCGCCGGTCAGCAAGAACGCGAAGCCGGTGACAATGACCGGCTCGTCTTCCCAAAGGTTTACGTCGTAGATGTAGACGATGTAGACCACAGGTACGGCGAAGGCCGCCACCAGCACGGCAATCGGCATGGCGCCGAAGATGGCTGCAATCAAGGCCACGACGAGAGCGATGGTGAACGCGATCCGATAGGTCTGCGGACGCTGGCCGGCACCACGCGGCATGATCGAGGAGATCAGGGCGAATGAGGCGACCGGCTCGTCGGGCCTGGCAGCAAAGGACTTCCGTCGAGTGAGGTCTCCCGAGCGCTGGTCCTGCCCACAAATGTGGCAGAAGTGCGCCATAGCGGGGAGCTCAGCTCGACACCGTGGGCATTCCAACCTTTACCTCCTTGAACCTGCTTGCTGATCAGCAAACCTGGCGTCGACAACCCGGCTCAAGGACCTGACGTCCACGACCCCGAGCACTGCGAGTATGTCCCCCGAGCACTGCGAGTATGTCATTGTCGGGCGACAGTCGAGCTGAGTTCTGCCCAGAGCGCATCGATCTGTTCTCTCAGCTGCGTGACGCTTCCGGTGTTGTCCAGGACCACGTCAGCCACCAGAGTGCGCTCTTCCCGACTGGCCTGCGCGGCGATCCTGGCCTCGGCTTCAGCGCGCGTGAACCCATTGCGCGCCATCAGCCGCTGGACCTGAATTTCATGATCAGCATCGACGGTGACAACAAGATCGAACTTCTCCTGTTGGCCGGTCTCGACCAGCAGCGGAATGACGTGCACCACGACTGCGGCATCGCCGGCAGCGCGCTCCAGCTCGGCGGCCCGAGCCCGAACTGCAGGGTGCACAATTCGCTCCAGGTCGCTACGCGCCAACGGATCAGCGAAGACAATCTGGGCAAGCCGTGCTCTGTCGAGCTGTCCGTCCTGGACTACATCCGCACCAAAACGCTCGATGATCGCGGCCAGCGCTGGGGTGCCCGGTTCGACCACCTCACGGGCCAGTACGTCGGCATCGATGATGGTCGCACCCCGGGCAGCAAGCTCGGCGGCCACCAGGCTTTTCCCGGACGCGATGCCGCCGGTCAGACCTACCCGCACCAGTTTTTTATTGCGAGCTCGCGCCCGGTCGGGCTCCACAGATCCTGTCTTCCTCCCGCGCTCGCACGACGCCGCCAAGGGCACCTAGATCGGTCGCAATGAGGTCGTGCTCGCTTAGTCGTCCAGACAGGATCCGTCGCCCTCCCTACCCGACGCTCGCCCGCATTCGATCCTGATCAGCTGCCGCCGGTCAGCTTCTGGCGAAGCGCCTGCAGAGCCT